>NZ_JAEQCF010000034.1:0-41478 GCF_020738625.1 Microcoleus sp. PH2017_09_SFU_O_A | reverse complement strand
TAGACTGACATTCCGGGCATTGCATAATATTCCTTTTAAATGTGTGTGATTTGTGACGCTCCGACGACCATTTCATCATACCCTAGTTCAGCAACGCCGAAATCCTCTCCCCCGGAAATCGGATGGGATTACTGTTTAAGCTGTTTAATTTCTACCAGGATTATGGAGTCGAAGAATATTATGTCTACAGTCCAGAGGATAATGAATTAATTGGTTGGCTGCGTTCTGATGGAAAACTCAACTATATTGAATTAATGGATGGTTGGGTGAGTCCGCGTTTGCAGATCCGTTTTCAAACTGCATCGGGAGACTTGGAAATTTATCGCCCTGATGGACTGAAGTTTTTGTCTTATGTGGAGTTGTCAAGACAACAGGAATCATACCAATTCACTATGAACCTGCACTTAATATAGCTTCAAGGATATAGTCCCAACCACAGAGAGATAAAACTTCTTCATTCGTGAGAGATTTGATAATTATATCTACCTGTTCTTTGAGTTTATCTAAACTCGAATAATTTGCCCACTTGAGGTCTTTTTTTGTGTGTTCCCACAATCTTTCAATCGGATTCAATTCAGGACTATAGGCAGGCAAATATATTGGCATCACATGGTCATGCCAGTCTAACAAGAGAGCTTTATGAAAGCTACCATTGTCCATGATAATTAGATTGAAATGGTATGAGTATTTTTCAGCAAATCCATTTAAAAACTCTTGAAAACAGTTGTGATTTAGCTGAGAGAATTCTTGATAATATTGTTCACCTGTTGATGGTTCTACGACTCCATAAACATAGAAGTTTCCTCGTTTCCATTGTTTTTTGCCGACGGGTTTTATCCCCTTCAATGTAATCATCCTGCCCTGCATAGTAATCAATCCAAATCTACTCTCGTCCTGGCACCATATCCTTACAGGCTGTCCTGTTCCGAAATATTTAATCATTACTTTGATAATCTCCCACAGTTTTTTTTTGAAGTTGGCTTGTGCAACTTCGTTCACTTTATTGCTTTGGGGTCTTGGGACTTTGAGGTACGATTTTAATTTATAATGAACTAGGTCATGTACGACTTTATAGCTCACTTTGAGTCCGCATTCTTTTTCTAGCCATATCTGTAATTTCCCATAACTTGTTTCCCCCTCGGGCTCTTGCAGTTTTTTGATTAATTTTTCTCTGACTTCGGGTGGTATATGTGGAGTCTTCCCGGGAGCTTTTTTAACTGTGAGTAATGAGGTAATTCCCCCTTGTTTGTAAGTTCTTAACCAACGATATATTGTTGAAGAGTCTCGCTTCAGCATTGTGGCTAATTCTTTTCTTGTTTTGATTTTTTTGGTGGCAATCCAGTATAATAGCAGTAATTTTTCTTTGCTTACTGCGGTTATAGCCCGTTTGAGTCGATGCTCTAGTTCCTCAACCGTTTCCTGGATTTCTACCTTAAATTTGTTGCCCATATTGGATCTCCTATACTTTTAGCCTAAATTTAGTGGTATCCGCTCAATAACTCGGGGTAGACTACTGCGTTTGGAACGATTTTGCGATGTTTGACGCTCATCATTGAGCGATTTACCCCGATTTATTGAGCGGATACATTTAGTGTACCTTCATAGTGAATTGGTATCAGCACAGCGACAAATGGAACAAGAAAGACAAGAGAAAGAGTTAGTACAGCAAAAAGCCGATCGCCTTTCAGAAAAACTCCGAGAAATGGGCATCAATCCCGAGGAAATCTGAATAAAAAAGACCCGGCGGTTGCAACCTCTGTCTTATGGCAATCGTTCATCTTAGGACACGTTGTTATATTATAAACCAAATTTGTAGGGGCAGGTTCACAACAATTTACGGTAAAAATCCATAATTTCATAAACCCGCCCCCACCCACCAACAATACAAATGTACGATAAGTTTTTTGGTAAAATGTTCATGTAAATAAGGGCGGGGATGGGGCGGGTTTATGAGATATTTTGTCTGTTTCAGAGATGGTTGGTGAACCCGCCCCTACAAGATTTTGGAATTGGTTGTGAAGCTATATCTTCGTTTGTATAGACGCGATTTCAATCGCCGTAATTTCTATTTTCAATCCTCAGACAACCTATAATAACTTGACATATAACCAACCAGCCATGCAAAATCCTCGCCAAATAGCCTTTCTCGCACTCCGCGAAGTCCACCGTCGCGGTGCATTCGCAGACGCCGCCCTCGATCGCACTTTCCGCAACTCTCAACTCAACGACCTCGATCGCCGTTTAGTCACAGAATTAGTCTATGGTAGCGTCAGGAGAATGCGATCGATCGACTTCATCATCGACAAACTAGCCACCAAAAAAGCCTCCCAACAACCGCCAGATCTACGTACAATCCTACATTTAGGCCTATATCAACTCCAATATCTCAACCACATTCCCCCCTCCGCCGCCGTCAACACCACCGTTCAACTAGCAAAAGAAAACAAATTATCAGGACTCAGCAGTTTTGTCAACGGCTTGCTGCGGCAATATATCCGTTTAACCGAAACCGACTTAAACCCATTAACAGTTACTAACTATAAATCATCAGTCCAACGCCTCGGAATTCTCCACAGCTTCCCCGACTGGCTAGTAGAATTGTGGAACGAACAAATAGGCGAAACTGAAACAGAACAACTCTGCGAATGGTTCAATCAATCTCCCACAATTGACCTGAGAATCAATCCCTTAAAAAGCTCGATCGCCCAAATCGAGACCGCCTTCCAAGCCCAGAACATCTCAACCAGCAGAATCCCCCATTTACCCCAAGCATTAAGACTAAATGGCAGCACCGGCGCAATTCAAAATCTCCCCGGATATAGCGAAGGTTGGTGGACAATTCAAGATAGTAGCGCTCAATTAGTCACCCATTTACTCGATCCGCAACCGGGGGAAACCATCATCGATGCCTGCGCTGCACCGGGAGGGAAAACCACCCACAGCGCTGAATTAATGCAGGATACAGGTACTATTTACGCCTGCGACAAAACCGCTAGCCGACTCAAAAAACTTGCTGAAAATGCCGATCGACTCCAGATGAAATCTATTAAAATTCATACCGGAGACAGCCGCCACTTCCCAGAATTTATCAACCTAGCAGACAGAGTATTATTAGACGCACCTTGTTCCGGCCTCGGAACCCTCCACCGCCGCGCCGACGCCCGCTGGCGACACACTCCCGAAAATATTCAACAACAATCGCAACTGCAATCGGAATTACTAGCAAATGCAGCGACATTTGTCAAGTCCGGCGGCGTCTTAGTTTACGCAACTTGCACGATTCATCCTTTGGAAAATGAACAGGTTGTGCGATCGTTCTTAGATAGCAATCCTGACTGGCAAATCGAACCGCCAACCATTGATTTACCAGTCCAGCCATCACCAGAAGGATGGGTCAAAGTTTGGCCGCACAAGCATCAAATGGATGGCTTTTTTATGGTGCGGCTGAAACGAGATTAAATTGCGATCGGATTGAAGTCCGCAAATACATCTGCGTTAATCCGTGTTAATCTGCCATAATCTGCGGTTAAAAATTCCCAATTCCAATTCTTGCAATCAATCCAATGTACATTTAAATTGTTGGTTGGGTGGGGGCAGGTTTATTTCAATTGTTGGTACTCATTAAGGATTATTGGTGAACCTGCCCCTACACATCGCAATTGCTTGTAATTATTGCTTAATATCTCGGTTCTTGATAACGCTCTGGTTCTTGATAAGCTGGTTCTTGATAAGCCGGCTCTTTGTAAGCTGGTTCTTGGTAAGCTGGTTCTTGATAAGCTGGTTCGCGATGCTTCGGTTCGGGATTGGGATTGTAAGGGACGATCGCACCATCGTCATTCATAATCATCCCTCGAATAATCTCCTTCGGTTCGACGGGTTTCGCCTTAATACTGCCTTTGCGGCCCTCCAACTTAGGCAACTTGGGAAACTCCTGCACCGGCATTCCCTTCACAGCTTTACTCATAAAATCGCGCCAATTGTAAGCAGCAGTACCGCTAGTTCCCCCCGTCGGATAATTGTCATCATTCCCTAACCAAACCCCAGTTACTACCTGCGGAATGTAACCGATAAACCACAAATCCCGCACCTTTTCCGAAGTGCCAGTTTTACCAGCCACAGCCCGATCGCCCAAAGAAGCAGGCCCGCCCGTACCACCAGTCACCACACCCTCCAACATCCAAGTAGTAATTGCCGCACTATCCTTATCCAAAACCCGCTTCGGTTTAAAATCAGCCTTATAAATCACATCTCCCCGCTGATCGATCACCTTAGTAATTCCGTGGGCTTCAATAAAATTACCTTCCGACGCTAAAGTACCGTAAGCATTAGTTAATTCCAGCAAATTAACCTCAGACGAGCCCAAAGCTAGGGAATAAATCGGACTTAATTTAGACTTAATTCCCATATCGTGGGCTAATTTAATCGCCGGTTCAAACCCGACATCCATCAACACTCTGACAGCTACGACATTTACCGAACTCGTCAAAGCATCAGAGATCGATCGCCAACCGCTAAACTTTTTCCCGTAATTATTCGGTTGATAGCCGTCGATAATAATTGGCGCATCTTCATAGCTGTCGTAAGGCGAAAAACCCGCCCCCATAGCCGCCGCATAAACCAACCCCTTAAAAGTCGATCCGGGCTGCCGCAAAGCCTGCGTAGCCCGATTAAACTGACTGTCTTTAAAACTTCCGCCACCTACCAGGGCCTTAACTTCCCCAGTTTTAGCTTCTATTGAAACCAAAGCCGCCTGTTCAAAACCCTGACGGCGGCCATCAACATCGATCGCATCTTTAATAACTTGTTCCGCTATTTTCTGCCACTTCAAATCCACCGTCGTCTCGACAGTCAAGCCGCCCGATTCCAAAGCATCCTTAGAAACATAGCGCGGCAATTCCTTGCGAATGTAACTAGCAAAATAAGGCGCGACTACTTTAAATCGCTTCGGTTGACTTTGTTTCACTTTTATCGGTTCCGCCTGGGCTTCCTTCGCCTGAGCCTCTGTAATTACCTTCGCTTCCTGCATTTGTTGCAGCACAATATTGCGACGTTGCTTAGCAATATCCGGATTAACTAAAGGCGAATATTCGCTCGGGGCAGGCGGCAAACCCGCCAAAGTTGCCATCTCTGCCAAAGTTAATTTATCGACGGGTTTGCTAAAGAAAACCCAAGCCGCATCCGCCACTCCGTAAGCATCTGAACCCAAATAAACCAGATTTAAATATCTTTCTAAGACTTGTTCTTTAGTCAACTCCCGCTCTATTTTTTGAGCTAAAAGAGCTTCCCGAACCTTCCGCTTAAGGCTTCTTTCCTGATTGAGAAAAACCACGCGGGCCAATTGTTGGGTAATTGTACTGCCGCCCTGCACCAAATCTCTGGCTATCACATTAGAAGCGATCGATCGCACAATACCTTGATAATCCACCCCGCGATGTTCGTAAAAACGGCGGTCTTCTATCGCAATAAAAGCTTTAGTCAACAGTTCGGGAATTTCCTTAAGTTTCAGCTTATCTCTAGTTGCCGGCCCCGACTGCAACAAAATCGTATTGTCAGCCGCCTTAATTGTCAGCGTCCCGTCGCGGTTAAAAGCCGACAAATCGTTAACATCCGGCAAACCTTTGTCTAAGGTGTATAAAATCCACAAACCGTAGATTAAAGCGCCACTTCCTATACTGAGAACACCTAAACCTATCCAAAATTTAGGGCGCCTGGAGAGCCGTTTTTTAGTATTTTTCTGCGGTGCGCTATCTTCCGGCGGTACAATACTTTCCTGTAGTTCGGTATTTATTTGCAGTTCGGTATTTAGCGGTGCGCTATTTTCCTGTACTTCGGTATTTATTTGCAGTTTGGTGTTCGGCGGTGCAATACTTTCCTGTAGTTCGGTATTTATTTGCAGTTCGGTATTCGGCGGTGCGCTATTTTCCTGTAGTTCGGTATTTATTTGCAGTTCGGTATTTGGCGGTGCGCTATTTTCCGGCAACTCGCTACTATGAGATTGTTCTGGTAATTTATTTCCCAGCAAACTCAAGCCCGGCCCCAACAATCTCTTGCCTTTTTCTTGCAAGCTGCTAACTTGAGGTTCAATTTCCAACCAAACGATTAAGCGCCTCAATCCTTCCCAATCGCGCTTGACTATGGGAAATTCATCCTGTTCTGAGTAGGAATATTCTGATGCTAATTCTGACTCTTCTGGAGGTTCAGCATCTTCTGATATCACATACTCCGATCGCTCACCAGTTATCCGCCCCGACAATTCAGGCGGGGATTGCGATGAGTTTAGCCCGGTGCTATTGGCAGCATTTGGCGATTCTAGATCGGAATTATCGCCTACTCCCTTAGTGACTTTACTCAATTTATCCTTGATATTTGAGAAAAATTCTGACACGTTCAGACCTTCAAACCTCATCAATTTAAATTAAAAATTAAAAATTAAAAAGGCTAACCCCCTTCAATTTTTAATTTTTAATTTGACATTTTTTCTTCAAGAAAACTGTGCATAATCTTGAGTTGTTTATTTTTGGTTAAAAATATTTAACTCAAAATTGCCAACTCAAAATTTTTCTCAACCAGCATGGCCCAGTGCCAAACCCGCTACCAGCATACCCAGTACCAGGAAAGGCTGAGCACTTGCCTGATATTTAACATCATTTTCCAGGGGATTACGCAAAAAGTACATATCCTGAAAAGTGATTTGGGGAACGATCAACAGCAGGAGAATGACAGCGTAAAGGTTTTGGTGAATGCCGATCAGGTAGCCTGCAATGCCTGCTTGAAATATGTCGATCATCAACACGCAAATCCAGGCTGCGGTGCCGATGCCAAACATCACTGGCAAAGATTTTAACCCTAATTGGCGATCGCCCTCGACACTTTTGAAATCATTTACGATCGCAATTCCCAGTCCTGCCAAACTGTAAAACAGCGTCAAAACCATAATGGTGGGATCTAGTGTACCAAACAAAGCTTGACCTGCCCACCAAGGCAGAGCAATGTAGCTAGCACCTAGGGCATAATTTCCCAACCAGCCATTCTGCTTGAGTTTCAGCGGTGGTGCAGAGTAGATGTAAGCCAAAAATGCACCGCCGAGAGTCAAAACAGTCATGATGGGGAATTCATGACCCGCCCACAAGTCTAGAGCATAGGCTACCGCAATGCCTGCGGCTAATAATACCAAAATTTGGGTAACTACTTGGGGAATCGAGATGATACCGGAGGGAATCGGGCGGTAGGGTTCGTTAATGGCGTCGATGTCGCGATCGTAAAAATCGTTCAAAGTTTGAGTGTAGCCAGCCAGCAAAGGCCCTGACATCAACATACAAGCGGAGGCGATCGCAAAATTCTCTAAATTCCAAACATAGTTTCCCGAAGAAGCCGCCCCGCACACCACGCCCCACATCAGGGGAATCCAGGTAATCGGTTTCATCAGTTGCAAGCGAATCTTCCAGATGGAAGTTTCCCCGCTAGCAGCCCCTTTCATACCCAACATTTGCCGAGTTTTGGCACTGCGGCTGTCTGCTTGAGGACTGTCTGCTGCGGTTTCTGGGGGAGTTTGGGATGGAGGAGAGTCAGACATAAGTGTGATTTTAGGGGTAATCTGCTGTTGTGTCGTTTTGCATTTTAATAATTCTGTAGAATAGCACCAATATTCCAAGCATTGTCTAGTCCACAATTTTTTAGATCCCTGACTTGGGAGAAGTTGTCGGAAATCTGGGTATTATATTTTTTGATATGGGATTAATTACGATCTGGCGATCGGATTTTCAGACGATGCTACTTTGAGATTATTTCATCGGGCAAAAAGTTGGAATCTAGAACCTCAGTAGAAGTATAAACGGACAATTGCGGAAACGTCTCTATCGACAACCCAGTTTCAGCACTTGCTTGTTCTACTGCATCCGCATAACATTCAGCTAACACCTCTTCCAGATATGGTCTTAGACTGGGGGAATCTTTCACAGCTTTGCGAATACGTCTACGGTGTTCAGCAATGCTAGCTTTCCAACTACCGCTTCTGCGATCGGGTTGAAATTGCCACTTCAGCAAGTGCAGGATAATTACCACAAGATTACTTTCCAAACTCCTGCGTTCACTTCGGCCCATGTCTTCTATTTCTTCAATCAAGTTTTCCCAATCGATATTTGAGTAGTCGCGAGACCGCAACTTTTCCACAGTGGTTTCAATCCATCTGAGGTAATCGGTATCATACAATTTATGTCGGTCAACTTCTAATTTTGTTGTCATAAGCTGTTCCTAATTCAACAATTTGGACACTTTCATTGCTGACGCATGGGGAGCAAGAAACCCGGTTTCTACGAGTTTTGGGTCGAGTCACAAGAAATCTAGTCAGAAACCGGGTTTCTGAGGTCTGCGTGCATCAAACTCTTGTGGGGTGGGCTTCTCGCCCGCCCTCAAAATAAAAATTAAATCCACAACAGCTTAACAACTACCAATTAACAAATCAACAAATATGGCGGTAGGAATCAAAAGGCAGTCCCGTCCGCCGCTTGACATCAACAACTGATTTGTACGCGCCTTTGCTTTGCCTTTCTCTAACTATTTTTTCAGCCACAACCCCATCTAAACCGCTTTCGATCAACTCTGACGGCGAAAGAATGTTTAACCGCTTCCAAGTAAACTGCGATTCTTTTTGATAATTGTAGCTAAAGCAAATCATCGGGGCGATGCGTCTGACGTGACTTTCGGGTACTCCGGCGATTTCCGATAACTCTTCGGCGTGGGTAAAAAGGTAGCCTTCGTTTTGCAAAGATTCAATATCGTTAGCGTAGACGATCGGCAAACCCAAGATTCTGACCATATCATCTTTGGTACACTCGTTAATATCTATTTTGCCGCGCACGTTGGCTAGTTCTTCGGCATTTGTCGCAGTTGCAGGAACCAGCAAGCCTCTGGGTGCGGTTTTGATCAGATAGCGCTTTTTCAAAGCAAAGGCTGTGACAATTTGAGCTATCCAAACGAGGGTGCCGAAATTAGCTGAAGAAGATAGCGCTAGTGCTGCTAAAGTAAAGCAAACACCCCATCCCATCCAACTGCGAATATTTGTTTTTTGCCCTGCATAGACGATCGCCAATCCGCCAAAATACGGAATAAAAGAATACCACACCCAGTTTGGAGTTTGACGCAGCCAGTATAAATCTTGAGACACTTTAGTTCTATCCTCGCTCGACTTTAGATTTCAATACGGTTCACTTAAAAATGTTTCTTCCCCGGAGATCCCCCTAAATCCCCCTTAAGAAGGGGGACGAAAGAGAATATCTTGTCCCCCCCTTTGCAAGGGGGGTTAGGGGGGATCTCCGGGCTTAACTGAAGCGTATTGGTTTATATTTGACTCTTGTGTAAATCCCAGCCTTTTGATAGTGGCTTCCCTTCTTCCTTCTTCCTTCTTCCTTCTTCCTTCTTAACTACAATTCCCGCAGCAGTTTTTGGCGTTTTTCTTCATATTCTTCGGCGGTAATTGCGCCCATATCGTAAAGTCCTTTCAATTCTGCGATCGCCCCTGTGACATCTTTTGCCCCTCTGAGGGCATACCCAGACGGCAACATTCCGCCATTGTACTGTGCATTAAAAGCTGGTTCCGACATCAGCAGCAGCCCAATGAAATCGAAAAATGCGATCAGTGAGGGAATTAATGTCCACGAAAAGAGCAAATAGAATACTCCTGCTACATTGTTGCCCAAATAAAATTTGTGGCCTCCGAAACCTCCGATAAAGAAAGCTAACACAACTGCTACGGTTTTATCTTTTACCATTTTTCCCTTTCCCCAGTTTTTTATTTTAACGAACGCGATAGACAACGAATGCGATCGAGGCAAGCAATATTACTAATTCTAATTTTTACTCATTTATTTGGGTTTTTGCGAAACTTGGACATCGCAAAATACAGCAGAACTATACCGGCTTGAGCCTGTAGAATGACTGAGTAGCCTCTCAAGAAATAATTGAGTTCGCTACCGGAATTGACAGAAAATATTAAAATGCCTAGGGCTGCGTAGGGTGCGAAACGCATCCAACTTGGCGTTCTCTCTAACTTGTGGCTGTTGAAATTGCTCATTGGTTTGAAACCTCATCCTTACTTAAATTTAACATAAAAATTAGCAGAATGGTCACGCTCGGTTGGGTGCGATCGCCCGGGCTAACCTGACATCGATCGACCTACAAGATATTACTTCAATGTTAAAGCAAGTTTTTCCGTTAAAGTCAGCGACCGGGCGATCGCCAAATTCCACCTCAGCAGACAATGCCGATAGATGTCACAAAAGCCCGGTTTATTCACAATTATTAACAACCGCCCGAATTAACCCGCGCTGCCGCCCAAAAGAAACAGACTCAAGAGAGTTCCGCTATTCCAAAGACTGTGGAGAAGCATGGGGGCGAGGAGATTGCGCGATCGCGTGTACACAAACCCCAACACCGCGCCCAAAGTCGCCAAAGGCAGAATCTCAGAGACACTCAAGTGAGCCACCGCAAACAAAAAAGCCGAAGCTGCGATCGCCCCGGAAACAGGCAAATAGCGAGTCAGAGAAGGCAGTAGAAAGCCCCGAAACACGATTTCCTCAAAAACCGGAGCGGCGATCGCAGCAGTGCCGAAAAACACCGCCAGAGCCACGTTGTCCCTACCTTCAAGGACGATCGGCAAAATCGGATTGCTGCCGCCTTGTCCCTGCCATAATTGTTGATTGATCAGCGACACCACAACCACCAAAGGCAAAGCTACAAAATAGCCACCAAAGCCCCACAAAAACCAATTTTCCCGCCAATCTATCCGAAACCAACCATCAGGTAAAGGTAGAAAAGACTTGACCGAAAAATACAGTACCGAAAGCCCGCCAGCCGACAGCAACAAATAAGTAGCAAAGATATAAAAAGCCTTTTCGCGCCCGTCAAAAGTAGCAGGGTTCAGCTTAAGAACAGCTAGAGAAACTGGCAGCAAAAAATAGGGAATCAAGATTTGCCCGACAAAGAAAAAGCCGACCACCAGCACCTGCCAAACAATCTCGCCATCCCAAGGCACATCCCAAGTCAAGCTGGCATTGCGCGCCAACAGTGGCCCCGAACCTGCCTTATCTAACTGCTGGCGCTGCAACAGCCACTGCACGCTCAAACCAACCAGCAAAACCGTGCCGATACAAAGAGATATAGCCGGAACGCCAACAACAATTGCCAACTTTTCTATAGCTTGCTCAGCCGTTACTTGCTCTGCTGCTTGCAGCGCCACCAGCTCTTTAGAACGTTCTTGCAGCTTGTAAAGTTGTGCTAGAGCGCGATAGCGAAACCACCCATCCAAAGACTTTTGAATGCGCGGCTCAGCATCCGGCAAAAGTTGAGGCGGATTGCTCCAAATTCCCGTTAAAACCTGAGCAGTTACCACGGAAGGATCGGCATCAATTTCAGTTTTGTACCGCGTAACTAAACCCTGCCAAGTTTGGATCGCCTCCTTCGTTTTGCCGCTGCTTGCCTGCAAAACTCCCAATCGCAAGTCAAGTTCGTTTAGCAGCGCTGACTGTTGGCTTGTCAACTCTTGCACAGCCTTTTGTTGTGCCGATTTGAGAGCAGAATTTTCCGACTTTGAGACGAGAGTCGGCGGAATTTGTTTGAATTGTGCTTGAGTTGTTTCGAGAGTTTTTTGAGTCGAATCTCGCGCGTCTTTATACTGCGTTAAAGCCGTATTTAGAGGATCGGAACCGATAATATTGTTGCGCGCCGAACTTAAATTAGCACCCTGATTATTTTCTCCTTGCCACTCCGAGGCGTGCAGCAGCAAATTTGTCTGATAGAGTTCCAGCCGGCTTTGGATTTGGGGTTCACTCCAACTAGCAAGTAAAGATAAACCGACCAGAGCGATCGCGATCGCCGTTAAAATACCTAAAATTATCCGCTTCAGTGTCATTCCTGGTTTTCCGTCCCGCGCAAATCTGTGTCTAACTCTTTCCCATCTTTAATCATAGGTCGTTGCAGCCGAGAGTATCCCGCCACCTGGTAAAATTTCACTGGTTAATCTTTTTGACTCGCCTCGCACCCGAAGACTGGGTAAGGTACGCACCAGCACCCACGGACTCAGTAACAGGCTAAATCTAAAATCTAAAATCTAAAATCTAAAATCGAATGACCCGCATTATCTTAGTCCGTCACGGCAAAAGCACATACAATCAAGAACGTCGCATCCAAGGCCGCCTTGATAAATCAATTTTGACAGAAGCAGGCCGCGCCGGCGCAAAGCAAGTAGGCGACATCCTGAGCAGTATCACCTTTGATGCCGCCTATACAAGTCCCCTGCAACGAGCCAAAGAAACAGCCGAAATCATCCTGTCGCGCTTGACAAATCCGCCACAACTCCAGCCAACTGATAAATTGATGGAAATCGATTTGCCATTGTGGGAAGGAATGCTGCGTCAAGAGGCGATCGACCAATTCCCCGAAGCATATCAGCAATGGCAACAACATCCCGACAAATTTTCCATGAAAATCCCCTCCCCCGAAGGAGAAATCGAACACTTTCCGGTACTAGCCGTTTTTGCTAGCGCCCGCAAGTTTTGGAAAGAACTTTTATCACGCCACACTTCTGGCACAATTCTAGTAGTAGGTCACAACGGAATCAACCGCGCCCTAATCGCCACAGCTTCAGAAATCGCCCCAGATTACTATCAATCAATTCAACAATCAAATTGCGGAATTAGTGTCATCAATTTGGGATCTGCCGATGAACAAACAGAGTCCAACAATAAAATTGCTGTTCAATTAGAATCGCTGAATTTAACCGCCCATACCGGAGAAATCTTCCCCAAACCGAGGGACGGACACAGCGGCCCGCGCTTGTTGCTAGTGCGTCACGGCGAAACAGACTGGAATAGAGCAGGTAAATTTCAAGGACAAATAGACGTACCACTCAACGACAACGGCCGCGAACAAGCTCGACAAGCCGCAGAATTTCTTAAGGATGTAAAATTAGATTTTGCCATCAGCAGTTCCATGCTGCGCCCGAAAGAAACTGCCGAAATTATTCTCAAATATCACGGCGATTTGCAACTCGAACTCCGCGACGAATTGCGCGAAATTAGCCACGGACTTTGGGAAGGAAAATTTGAATCAGAAATAGAAGCATCCTATCCAGGTTTGCTCGAAGAATGGAAAATATCTCCCGAAAAAGTGCAAATGCCAGAAGGAGAAAATTTAGAGCAAGTTTGGACAAGGGCGATCGCAGCGTGGCGAGAAATTGTAAAATCAGTTAGCGGTACAGGAATTGTAGTTGCCCACGATGCCGTCAACAAAGCCCTTCTCTGCCACCTATTCAACTTAGAACCCGAACATTTCTGGAAATTCAAACAAGGAAACGGCGCGGTTAGCGTGATTGATTATCCCCACGGCCCCGATGGTTTGCCCGTATTGCAGGCGATGAATATCACAACTCATTTAAGTGGCGGTGTTTTCGATCAAACAGCAGCCGGAGCACTGTAATTTTTGAGGTGTTAACTTAAGTCTAAAATCCTTGATAAATCTCGCTGTTAGCGTAGTCTCGATCCCCCCTAACCCCCCTTCTTAAGGGGGGGGACAAGAGCCTTATCAAAGTCCTCAGACTATCCGGGGGCTGCAAGAGTGCTTCCGGTTCCCCCCTTCTTAAGGGGGAGTAGGCAGGGTGGTTTTATAGTCATCATAGAAATAGGTACGTAGTTGGGCTTCAGCCCTCTTTAGACGTATTTATAAAGAGGGCCCAAGCCCAACTACGTACCTTGATTAATATGACAGTTGCGTCTAATACGCCACCCGACGTTTGAGCAATGCTTTCAGTAGTTTCAGATTTATTTTTCGGACAATAAAACCGCCCTGCTTCTTAAGAGGGAGTAGGGGGCAAGAATGCGGGGGGATCGAAGGCCTAATTATCAAACAGTAGATTGATAGCACGTTTAAAGCTTAAGTTAACACGAATACCAATACCCTCCCCCACGCTTCGCCGGACAAAAGTCTGAATTTTAATAGCAACCACGAAACATCAATTGCAGAAACCCTTGCCTTTCTTCCCTCTTGCTTCGCGTCCTTAGCGTCTTCGCGGTTCGTTCTTCCCTCTTCCTTCTTCCCTCTTCCCTCTTCCCTCTTCCCTCTTCCTTCTTCCTTCTTCCTTCTTCCCTCTTCCTTCTATATGAATCGCGAACTGCTACAAAACATAAGAGTAATCGATCCAATTTCAAAGATCGATCGCACCGCTGACATTCTAATTACCGAAAATCAGATCCAAGCAATAGAAGAAAACATCACCGAAATTCCCGCCGACACAGAAGTCCGGGATTGCCGAGGCCTAATTTTAGGGCCAGGATTAGCCGATATCTACAGTCATAGCGGAGAACCAGGTTTTGAGGAACGAGAAACCCTCGAATCCTTAATGCAGGCTGCGGCGGCTGGCGGTTTTACCCGCCTAGCGATTTTACCCGATACCTCCCCACCAGTGGACAACTTGGCCGGTTTAGCCTTGTTGCAACAACACATCCGCAATTTATCGCCCTCCCTACCGCGCTTGTATTTCTGGGGCGCGCTGACAGCGGGCGTTAAAGGGCAACAGATGGCCGAGTTGGGCGAGCTGGCCTCCTCTCCAATAGTAGGGTTTGCGGACGGTTTCCCGCTGTCTAATCCGGCTCTGGTGAGGCGTTTGCTTGAGTATATCCAGCCCTTGCATAAGTCGATCGCCTTGTGGCCGTGCGATCGCACTTTAGCCGGAAATGGCGCCGCGCGGGAAGGTGCAGTCTCCGTGCGCTTGGGTTTACCAGGAATTCCCGCAAGTGCAGAAACATCGGCTTTGGCGGCAATCCTGGAGTTAGTGGCATCTGGGGGAACAAGAGTGCACATCATGCGCGTTTCAACCGCCCGAAGCGTGGAATTGATTCGAGATGCCAAAGCGCGGGATTTACCGGTGACTGCGAGTGTAACTTGGATGCACTTGCTGTTAAATGTCGGCGCAATCTCAGGAAACTCTCAAGATTCCGCTGGCAAAAATGCTCTAACTGCTTCGGTTCCCTACGATCCGAATTTACACCTCGAACCGCCGTTAGGCAATCTGAGCGACCAATTAGCCTTAATTCAAGCTGTGAAAGATGGGGTGATTGATGCGATCGCGATCGACCACAATCCGCGTACTTACGAAGAAAAAACCGTGGCTTTTGCGGATAGTCCCCCAGGGGCGATCGGCTTGGAATTAGCGCTACCTCTGTTATGGCACGGACTCGTAGAAACTGGTGAATTTTCCGCTTTAGAACTGTGGCGAGTGTTGAGTACAGGCCCCGCCGTTTGTCTCGGTCAAACCCCCGCGAAGGTGGCGCTGGGAGCCTCTGCTGAGCTGATTTTGTTCGACCCGCTCATGACTTGGACGGTTGAAGGGCGCAGTCTGAAATCGCGATCGGCAAACACACCTTGGTTGGGACAGCAAATAGCCGGAAAAGTTCTACAAACTTGGGTTTAAGGGCAATACGCTTGGCTTAGGATTTGTCCTTCGAGAGGAACGAAGCAATCGAGCGTATCTGTTTTTCACTCTCATTTTGCCGATCGGACTTTATAATCCCAAGCGTATTGGGATTTAAAGACTAAACTCCGAACGATCAAACCGCATTTGATAGGACTAATAAACAATCAAAAAAAATCCGACTTACCCTCAGTTAATAGTGACTGCATTTCCTGAGAACGTTTCAGGTAATTCTGTGCTACGCGATCGAGCGGATTTTTGCGAACGCACTCAGCAAACAGTTGTGCCGCTTCCTTATGTTTGCTCGCACTATAGTTCCACAAAGCCTCTATAAATATATTAAAAGTTGCTAACTTGCCATCTTTAACTTCCGGCGGATCGGCATCAAATACTTCATGAATCGTCACCAACTCAGATTTGCCTTTAACTCTAACTCGACCAATATTTCTGATTGCATATTTTTGGTATTCACTTACATTTAACTGTAAAAAAGTATTGTTAGTAATTAACATCGATACCCCGTAACTTTTCGTCATCGTTTCCACGCGGGAAGCTAAATTCACCGCATCGCTAATCACCGTACTATCCATCCTCGTTGTTCCCCCAACAGTTCCCAGCATCAGGTTGCCCGTATTGATACCGATCCCAATTTTAATCGGTGCAAAGCCCTCATTAACGCGGTGTTGATTGTAATCGTCGAGACGGTGTAGCATAGAAATTCCAGCATTCACAGCATCGCTGGCACTGTGACCGAACAAAGCCATAATTGCATCGCCAATGTATTTATCAATAAAACCGTTATTTTCAATAATCGTTGGCTCCATGCGGCTCAAATAAGAATTAATAAACTTGAAATTTTCCTGAGGAGTCATTCCCTCAGAAAGAGTCGTAAAATCCCGAATATCAGAAAACAAGACAGACATTTCCTTTTCCACGCTGTCGCCGAGTTTGATATCAACCAAGCTTTCACGGCTTAGTAGCGAGACAAATTCATTCGGCACAAACCGTCTGGCAGCCTTAGTTAATTGTGATTGCAGTTCCAAGGCTATTTCTAACCTCTCATTCACTTTTCGCAGTTCGGCATTTTGTGCTGCTAGTTTTTTATCCTGACTGTAGCTGTGAACGGCTTCTGTCACGGTCAATTTCAAGTCTTCAGTTTGCCAAGGCTTGCCGATATAGCGGTAGAGTTTCGCGTGCTTAATCGCACTTCCCACAGCTTCAATTGTCGCCTGCCCTGTTAGCATCACCTTGAGAGTTTTGGGAGAAATTTCATGAACCCGCCTCAATAATTCATCTCCTTTCATATCAGGCATCACGTAGTCGGAGATAATTAAAGGAATCTCTTCTCCGTCTTCCATAAGTTCGGCAACTAACTCTAGAGCATCCTCACCTCCTTCCGCAATTTCAATCCGGTAAGTATTGCCTAAAGCATCTTTTAATTCAGCTTTGAGGCTTTTCAGAACCGTAGTTTCGTCATCGACGCAAATAATCACTTGTTTGCTCATAGCGATAAAGCCGTTTTAATGGTTTCAATTAACTCTTCTTCCGACCAAGGTTTGTGCAAGCAACGGTGCAAATCAGCTTCGTCAAATGCTCTTTGAACAGCATCTTCATCTGCTTGACCTGTCAGCATCACTTTAACTATATTCGGAAATTTTTGATGAACGCGAATTAGGAATTCATCTCCTTTCATTCCCGGCATCAACCAATCAGAAACAATCAAGATGATCGCTGTATCATCATCATTAAATTCATCTATCAATTCTAAAGCATCGGCGGGATTTTCCGCTAATTCATAAACGTAGGTATTGCCAAAGGCTGATTTGAGTTGAGTTTTGAGACTTTTCAAAACTACTTTTTCGTCGTCAACGCACAGGATAACAGGTTTAGACATACTTTTTTATTCTCAGCCGTTCTTTGTTTGCCATTGAGTGTATCCTCTAGTTTGTTGGGCAGGCACTGTCCCCAAAAAAACGCATAACGCAAGTTGCAGAAGCGATAAGAGCAATGCCTACCCTCAAAGAGGTTATCCGGGATTGACGGGTATAGAAACGGTAAAAGTCGTTTTGCCAGGAACCGATGCAACTTCGATTGTACCGCAATGTTTTTCAATGATTTTTCTGACAATATCAAGCCCTAAACCTGTGCCTTCTCCCGGTGGCTTAGTTGTGAAGAAAGGCTGGAATATTTTCGAGATAACTTCTTCAGGAATTCCCTTACCGCTATCCGTGACAGCCACTTTGACACGATTGCTTTCTTGAAAAACATCCAGAGTTAATGTACCTTTATTATCCATCGCTTGCAGGGCATTGTGGATGAGATTTGTCCACACCTGATTTAGTTGATCGGGGTAGCAGAGTACAGGTTCAATTTCTTGGAAGTTTCGCAATACTTCTACCCCGTGTTTCAAGTTGTTTTGATAAAGGGTAAGTACGGTTTCTATGCCGTCAACTAAATCCGATTGAATCATCACTTCTGAAGAGTCGTGTCGGGCATAATTTTTCAGAGCAAAGACGACTTTTGATGCTCGATCCGTTGCGGTATTAATTGTTTGGGTGCCTCGCTGGATTTCTGTGAGTTTGTAAGCCATGTCTAAGATTAGCTCGCGATCGGGTTTTTGCAACAGAGACATAAAGTCATCCGCTTCATAAATCCCCATATCTACTAAGGTGTCCGCGATATCATCGGCTTCGTCAATATTTTCATCTTCTAGTTGACCGACCAAAGTTCGCTTTAATTTCCTTTCTTCTTTGGCTGTCAAAGTTATATCTTTTTGCAGCGATTGATTTAATAACATGAAGAAGTTATCGGCTTCTTCGGGAGAAAACGATTGAAAAAGTTCGGGCAAGTTGGAGAGGGTTTGTCCCAAGAATTTGCTCATATTTCCGGCACTCGAACGGATCGCACCCAGCGGAGTATTTAGTTCGTGGGCAACTCCCGCTACTAATTGTCCTAAAGCAGCCATTTTTTCTGAATGAACTAACTCTTGTTGGGTGGTTTGTAGGTCTTCTAATGCTGTTCTAAGTTCTTGGGTTCTTTCGGTAACTTGAACTTCGAGAGTGCGGTTGTATTCGGCTACTAATTTTTCGGATTCTTTGCGTTGGGTAATGTCGGTAAAAGCTGCGATTGCATAATTCACCTTTCCTTTGTCATCATAAATTGGCGTTCCCCAAACTTCGAGCGGAATAGTCCTGTTTGGCTGGTGAATTTCTATATCGTCAGCATTGACACTTGCCCCTCGAAAAGCACACACTATCGGGTCTTTTTCTTGAGGGTATATTTCCCCGCTATCGGCGAGATAAATTTGATATACCTCTCCAATTTCAGCAGATTTAATATCGTCAACCATGTCTTTACCAAGCAAGGATTGAGCCCGAGAATTAACGTAGTAGGGTTTACCGCTGGGTTCTGCTACAAATATCCCCACCGGCACGGCTTCTAAAATTTGGTTGAGTCGGCTTTTACTCTCGGATAATTCAGCATTCAAACTTTGCATTTCCTCAAAAGAAAATTGCAGTTGTTGTGCCATAGTTTGAAATGAGTTAGCAAGTTCGCCAACTTCATCATTCCGGTTTATTTCTACAGTTTTTCCCCACTGACCTTTGGTAATATTTTTTGCTGCTTCATTTAAGTGTAAAATTGGTTTTGTCACCCATCTAGCTGTTAGTATACCGACAATTATAGCTGCCGCCAAAGCTGCAATACACAGCAAAACAGTAGTTTTGTTGTTGGTATTAATTTGTTCCAAGAAATCTGATTCGGGAATAATTACTACAATCAGCCAGTTCAAACCTTTGTCATCTTTTATGGGCGTAACTTGCATGAATTGTAGCTGGTCTTTAATCTTTAACCTAAGCTGTTGGTTTTGCTGAATGTTGTTGAGGTTACCAAAATGCTCTTGCAGGTATTTAGTAGTGAGGCTGATGGTGGCGTTTTGGCTGGCAGTTGCCTGAATTCTTTCTGTCTCTTCACCTTTGATTAAATATACTGGATCTTGCGTTGATGTTGTAATTAATTCACCCGATCGCTCAATAATAAACGTTTGACCAGATTTGCCAATTTTTAACTTTTGGAGGAACTCGTTAACTCGCGAAAATAGTAAGTCAGTGCCTAAAATTGCCTGCAACTGCCCCGATTCGTCGTATAACGGTTGCGCCGCTGTAATTCCCAATCCTTTGCTGGTAAAGTCGGCGTAAATTTTGCTCCAAGTTGCCGTTTGTGCTTCGGTTGCTGCTGTGTACCAGGGACGAACTCGCGGGTCAAATTTAGGTTTTACTTTAACTAAGTTCGTTGGTTCGCCGCGGTTGTTAGCAGCATAATAATTCATGTTGCCGTCTGTAAGCTCGGTGCGTTCTTGCAATAAAAAGTTTCCCTCATTAGTGCGCCTCGCGGCAATAAAATCTCCGCCTGGAGTGGCAATATACGTAACGCTTACTGTGTCAAAAGTTTGCAGTTGCTTCCAGAAGTGGCGCTGTATTTGCGGAATGTTTTGCAAGTTGAGATCCCCCAGCTCAAAAGCATTGGCTTTGAATTGATTTAGTTGGTGGGGAAATGCCATGTATGCTTGGATTCTTTCGGAGATGCGATCGCTAATTTCTTCCTGCAATTTGGTAGCAACTTCGTTAACAGCTTGCTGTCCATTGCGAAATGACAAATACCCCACAACTCCGACTGCTGCGAATATTTGCACCACGAATGGAACTACCAGAACTGTTCGCAAAGGGAGGGAGCGAACTGCTTTTACCACTAATCTGCCAGCAGATTTGGTTGGTTGTAAAAATTTGATGTTTGAAGGAGTAGTCATGCTTGGAAAAACTTGTTGCTTAGAAAACACTTTCTGGATTTAATTAGTTGCACCCAACAAGTTATGATTTGTTATCCCAGCACCCTGATTGTGAATTTGGCCTTGCTGTAGTGCACGCAAGCGATTTTTGCTGTATTATAGCAAGCAAATCGTCCGGCAACAGCGATCGCCCCATCTAATACTTCTTGATTGACTTTAGTTACAGGTACTACTGTAGGTGGCCGACATCCACCTTAAAAATTTGGATGCCTACTCGCAAGCATCGCCAGACAGTATTTCCTGTTTCCTCAGTGCTGTCAAAAAAATGATGCTGTAAATACGCAGGCAGTTATCCTGGCGATCGCGCATACAGAAAAAAGCAGACATCCTTTAGATTTGCTATCACGATCGCAGTTTATTTGACAAAACGAATCAAAGGAAAACAACTGTAATTAATTTTACAACCAAATAGAGTGAATATCCGGATTATTTGGGAATTTGTTGCAGTTCCAGTCCTCGACGCAGAACTTCTAGATGTAGGGTGTGGCGTGCATCACCTTACTTGCGGCTATGAGTAGCGTGTAAAATCACTTTTTAGGCTGAGTCCTAAGTTATTAAATTGTAAATACGAGCTGATCGGCAGCTTTGCCCCCGATGGCTCGCAGGAAAAATAAATATATCCTTGCCCCCCCCTAAAGCTACAATTTTTGCTATAAAAACCAGAAAAACGTAATTATGTAAAAGGGAACTTGGGAGCGGATATCTGGATTTTTAGTGCAAAACAAACACTAAATATTCCGGATTTTTGACCTGAGAGCTGAAATAAAGATATTCATCTTTGGGAACACATACATTAGCAATTTGTCTTAATTGTTTAAGCCAATTGGCTTAAATTTTCCTTCTTCAGGTCGCTGACAACAAAAAAGTGCGATCGCTCTGGGCGTGAAATCTACCTAATACAAAATAATATCGAGACTCGTGCGATGCGTGCAAGTGCGATCGCCAGACTCAAGCAAAAAATTAGCACATCTCATGGTAGAATCCTTTGTAATTGGCGATTTCACGTCGGGAAACACATCCGCCAAGCAAACAACTTCCACCGCCCAAAGCCCCCATAGTTCGATCGATAGTCTCATCGCCAGAGACGATATTTTGATTCACCAAGCCCAAAAAAAGGGCAAATACATGACTGCTGTTGTTCCTTCGTGGAATTCCCCACCAGAAAACCTGACATTAGACATCAACGAAATTCATGTTTGGCGCGTCTCTCTGGCTCAAACGGCGTCTTGCGTGCGGACTTTAGCAGAGACTCTCTCTACCGACGAACAGACAAAAGCAGAGCGTTTTCACTTTCCAAAAGATCGATCGCAATTTATTGTGACTCGCGGTGCGCTGAGAGAAATTCTGAGTCGCTACCTGCACATAAATCCCAGCCATCTAAGCTTTGAATACAACCCCTACGGCAAACCCTCTCTCATCGTCGCCCAAAGTGGAGATACCCTGCGTTTCAATTTGTCTCACTCTCACGAACTTGGGCTAATTGCCATTACCAAAAATCGAGATATTGGCGTCGATATTGAACGAATAAATCCCAACTTTCCCTGTCTAGAGATTGCTGAAAAGTTTTTTTCACCATTAGAAAACACCGTGCTGCGTTCTCTATCCAAAAATCTCCAAAACCACGCTTTTTTTGCCTGCTGGACTCGGAAAGAAGCCTACATCAAAGCAGTCGGAAAAGGATTATCTATTCCCCTGAATGAGTTTGATGTGACCCTCACACCAGGAGAACCCGCAGCACTATTAAATGTTGAACAAAACCCCGAAGAATCATCGAAATGGTCTTTAATTGAATTAATTCCCTGTTCAGATATCGTCGGGGCTGTTGCGGTTGCAGGAGATTGCTCGAAACTTCATTGTTGGCAATGGACAGCGAAGTTTTGAGCTATGATTCGTAGTGAACAATGCGAGTCCTTCTAAAAAGGTTCGCAGTGAGGACTTTAGTCCTTCTTCACCTTCAAAGAGAGGACTGAAGTCCGAAGGATCGAACAGTTATTTAGTGCAATACCTAAATGTTTGACCCAGACTTGGATGTGACGTGCGATCGCAAAGTAGTAATACTTCCCCGGAATATTAATTCAGACTTGCGATCGTAGTTTGCTCACCATCACCTCCTATAATTACTTGTGGGTTCAAGTTTTTTTAAGCCCAGATTTAATGATCTCAATTAACTCCGATTCCAACCAAGGCTTATACAAGCACGAATGAAGGTTTGCTTCCTTTTTTACCCTGGCAATAGCAGCTTCATCAGCTTGACCTGTTAGCATAACTTTCACGATTTTTGGGAATTTTTGGTGGATGCAAATCAGCAGATCGTCCCCCTTCATCCCGGGCATTAACCAATCTGATACAATCACCAGAACTTGAGACTCCTCTTCAGTAAGCTCCTCTAGCATTTCTAGAGCATCCATCGCATTTTCGGCCAGTTCATAAGAATATTCAGTACCAAAAGCTGACTTGAGTTGCACTTTGAGACTCTCCAATACAGCGATTTCATCATCAACACATAAAATTACTGGTTTAGGCATTTTACTCTTTACACTAAAAATTGTGACTTGGGAATTGGAGATTGGAAATTGGGAATTGGGAATTGGGAGAAAAAGAAAGCAGAAACAGCTACCCGTCGATCCGTAATACCAGTTTCAAGAAAGAATGCAAATGTAAGCCCGCGATTCAAACCCTGATAGTCATCAGTCATTCCCAATCTCAAATCTCAAATCTCAAATCTCAAATGGTATGACTTCAGTTTTGTGCTACTAATTCCTCGGTAAATAAACTGTAAACGTGGTTTGTCTGGGAAGTGATTTTACTTCTATTTTACCTTGATGTTTGTCAATTATTTGTTTAACAATATGCAACCCTAAACCACTACCTTCCCCTAAGGATTTTGTTGTAAAAAAAGGCTCAAATATTTTCTCTTGAATATCCAACGGTATACCTTTGCCTGTATCGGCAATAGTAATCTTTATCTGCTCACCTGCCTCAATCGCGTCAATAGTTAAAGTACCTTGATAGTCCATAGCTTGTAAAGCATTGTGGACGATATTTGTCCACACCTGATTGAGTTCGTCAGGATAGCAAAGTACAGGGGGTAGTTCTGGAAGGTTCAGCACTATATTCACTCGATTTTTGATTTGATTGTGATAGAGAGTCAACACCGTTTCGATACCATCACCTATCTTGGCTAAACTCTTATCGCTCGACGGTTGACCTCCTGTGTATTCTTTGAGAGCAAATATTATTTTTGCCGCTCTATCTGCTGCTATTGCTATGGTTTGCATACCTCTTTGCATACCGGATATTTTATAAGCACTATCTAAGATATACAAACTATCAGATCTTTTTAACAGTGGCAAAAAAGGCTCTATTTTGTCATAAATTCTCATGTCCACAATCGTATCAGCCAAATCCTCGGGTTTTGCAACTTGTTCGGAGTTAAATTGACTGATAAAAAGCCTTTTCACTTTGCGGTCTTCTTTGGCAGAGAAACTGGGTTTTTCTTGGAGCGACCTATTGATTAATGCTAAAAAAATTTCCGCTTCTTCTATAGATAAAGACTGAAATAGTGCAGGCAACTGCTGTAGAGATTGCTCTAAAAACTTAAAAATGTTCCCCGCCGAAGAGCGAATTGCTCCCAATGGAGTATTGATTTCGTGAGCAATTCCTGCGATTAATTGTCCCAACGCAGCCATTTTTTCTGAATTAATTAGTTCGTTTTGAGTAGACTTTAATTCTAGCAAAGTAGCATTCAATCTCTCATTAGTTTCCGCTAGCTCATCATTTTTAGATTGCAAATTGTTTTGCAGATTTTGTAAACTCAAGTGAGTTGCGACACGAGCCAAAACTTCTTCTACTTGAAAAGGTTTGGTAATGTAGTCTACTCCGCCGACGCCAAAAGCTTTGATTTTATCCAGTACATCGCTCAAGGCACTGATGAAGATCACGGGTATGCCGCGAGTGCGATCGTCCGCTTTGAGCTTTTCGCATACTTGATAGCCGTCGATCACCGGCATATTAATATCCAGCAAAATCAAATCCAAAGCAATGGTTTGGGCAATTGATATAGCTTGGTTTCCATCCCGTGCGGGTCTAACATTGTACCCTTGTTCTGTCAAAATCCCAGCGAGAAGGCGCAAATTAGCTGGAGTGTCGTCAACTACAAGAATATTCGCCGTTGGTGGGACTATTTGCTGGCTGCTCACGATCGCTTAAACTCTCTTGTGTTATTTTTTAGAGCTGTCAATTAAAATCACTATTTTACCGCAGTTCAACTGATTTGCCAAGATAGTCGCGACTTTCACTCAACTGATACCAGTTCAAAAAAAGAATGCGACTCTATGCAGGATCCCAACCCTCATGCCAGTCATTACGAATCTCAAATCTCAAATCGGAAAATGGAAAATCGTATGAGACTGTTCTCTGAAGAGAGGACGCTGCTAGGCACTAGACGCTCATCAACCCGCTGTATGACTGTATTTTTTGTTGCTCAACCCAGGATTTTTGAAAGGAACCTGGTTTCTCGCTCTGAGAGTAAAAAAACCGGGTTCTTGAGATAAGATTATGGACTCAAACCCAAAGCTTTCTTTCCTATTTCCGGTTCATTTATAGTTGGTAATGACCGGAATGTATTCAATTTATTATATTAAATAAAGTCAGAATTACTTTGGGGCAATATTGCGTGCATTTCGTGACAGCGTTGCAGATAATTTTGCGCCACCCTATCTAGGGGATTCTTGCGTACACAATCCGCAAACAGTTCTGCCGCTTCTTGATGTTTAGCAGCAGCGTAATTATACAGTGCTTCGACAAATACGGGTAAAGTTGCTAACTTACGCTCTTTCAATTCAGGTGGATCGGCATCAAAAACTTCGTAAATTGTCATCAAATCCGATTTACCTTTTACTCGAACACAGCCGATATTTCGGATTGAGTAACTTTTGGGATCGGTCAACTGCAAAAAAGTATTTTGAGCGATCAACATCGACACCCCGTAACTTTTCGTCATAGTTTCCAGCCGCGAGGCTAAATTCACAGCGTCGCCAATCACCGTACTGTCCATCCTGTTAGTTGACCCAACTGTTCCTAACATCAATGAACCTGTATTGATGCCAATCCCAATTTTAATAGGTGCGTAACTGCAACTCATGCGATGTTGATTGTATTCAGCGAGACTGTGCAACATAGAAATTGCAGCATTCACGGCATCGCTGGCACTCTGACCGAATAAAGCCATAATTGCATCGCCAATATATTTATCAATAAAGCCGTGATTTTTAATAATGTTTGGCTCCATTCGACTCAAATAGGAATTAATAAAATTGAAATTTTCTTGAGGTGTCAGGCTCTCAGAAAGAGCCGTAAAATCCCGAATATCGGAAAACAATATTGACATTTCCTTTTCCACGCTGTCGCCGAGTCGAACGTCGCTCAAGCTATCGTGGCTTAGCAGCGAGACAAATTCATTCGGCACAAAGCGTTTAGCAGCTTCTGTTAATTTTAATTGCTGTGACAGAGCAACTTCTAACTCCTGATTGATTTTCCGAAGTTCGGCATTTTGTTCTGCTAGTTTTTTATCCTGACTGTAGCTGTGGACGGCTTCTGTCACAGTCAATCTTAAGTCTTCAGTTTGCCAAGGTTTGCCGATGTAGCGGTAGAGTTTTGCCTGTTTGATGGCATTTCCTACCGCTTCAATAGTCGCCTGACCGGTCAGCATCACCTTGAGAGTTTTGGGGGAAATTTCGTGAACTAGCCGCAACAATTCATCGCCTTTCATGTCAGGCATCACGTAGTCCGAGATAATCAAAGGGATTTCATAGCCGTCTTCGAGCAATTCAGCAATTAACTCTAGGGCATCTTTACCTCCTTCGGCAATTTCAATCTCATAAGTATTGCCTAAAGCTTCTTTTAATTCTGTTTTAAGACTTTTCAGAATTGTTTTTTCATCGTCAACGCAAATAATGACTTGTTTGGTCATAATGATAAGGCTGTTTTAATGGTTTCGATCAACTCTGATTCCGACCAAGGTTTCTGCAAACACCGATGGAGGTTGGCTTCGTCAAAAGCCCTCTTGACTGCCTCTTCATCGGCTTGACCGGTCAGCATAATTTTTACTGTTTTTGGAAATTTTTGATGAACTCGAATCAGAAATTCATCTCCTTTCATTCCTGGCATTAACCAATCCGATACAATCAAGATAACTGAGATTTCGTCGTCAGTGAATTCATCAATTAACTCTAGAGCATCGGCGGGACTTTCTGCTATCTCGTAAAGATAAGCATTCCCAAAGGCAGATTTTAGTTGCGTTTTCAGACTTTTTAAAACTACTTTTTCGTCATCAACACACAGGATAATTGGTTTAGACATTTTTGCTAATTAACTAAGTTTTAGGAGAGATTGACAGGTAGAACAACTGTAAAAGTAGTTTGGCCTGGAACAGATTCAACTTCTATTTTACCGCGATGTTTGTCAATAATTTTTCTGACTATATCGAGACCCAGACCGCTGCCTTCTCCGGGGGGTTTTGTGGTGAAGAATGGAGCGAATATTTTGGGCATTACTTCGGATGGAATTCCGGCGCCGCTATCTGTAACACCGACTTTGATATTGTTGCCTTCCTGAAGGATATCCAGAGTTAATGTGCCTTGATTGTCCATCGCTTGCAGGGCGTTGTGAATCAGATTTGTCCATACTTGATTGAGTTGGTCTGCATAGCACATTACGGGCGGTATTGTTTGGAAATTGCGGATGACTTCGACGTTGTGTTTGAGGTTATTTTGATACAGGGTGAGTACGGTTTCTATGCCTTCGGTTATATTAGATGCAGCCATCGTTTCTGATGAGTCGTAACGGCCATAGGTTTTCAAGGCGAATACGACTTTAGAAGCGCGATCGGCTGCGGTATTGATTGTTTGGGTTCCTCGCTGGATTTCGGAGAGTTTGTAAGCCATTTCTAAGATGCGATCGCGATCGACCTTTTGCAGCAGAGACAGAAAGTCGTCAGCCTCGTAAATCCCCATATCTACCAAAGTGTCGGCGATCGCATTCCCTTCGTCAATATTTTCGTCTTCGAGTTGACGAATCAAAGCCCGCTTTAACTTCCTTTCTTCTTTAGCTGTTAAAGTCAGATCTTTTTGTAGCGAGCGATACAGTAGTGTGTTAAAACTTTCAGATTCTGCGGGGGAAAGCGACTGAAACAGTGAGGGCAAATTGGTGATGGTTTGCTCTAAAAAAGTAGTCATACTTCCGGCACTCGATCGAATTGCGCCCAGAGGAGTATTCAATTCGTGGGCAACTCCGGCGACTAATTGACCTAAAGCTGCCATTTTTTCCGATTGAATCAGCTCTTCTTGAGTGGTTTGCAGGTTGTCTAAGGCTGTTTTGAGCTCTTGGGTTCTTTCGGTGACTTGGACTTCGAGAGTGCGGTTGTATTCCGCTACCAATTTCTCGGCTTGTTTGCGCTGGGTGATATCGGCAAAAGCTGCGATCGCATAACTCACCTTTCCTTTATCATCATAAATGGGCGTTCCCCAAACCTCGATCGGAATAATCTTGTCAGACTGGCGAATTTCCATATCATCAACGTTAACGCTGGCTCCCTTAAAAGCATTAGCAAGGGGTTCTTTGTCTGCTGGATAAAGTTCGTTGGTACCTGCCAGATAAGCTTGATAAATCTCTCGAAGTTCTGACTCAGTATTAGCGATGATGCCTGTACCTAATAAATCCTGAGCGCGAGAATTAACATAGTAAGGTTTGCCACTAGACTCGGCGACAAATATACCCACCGGCACTGCTTCCAAAATTTGGTTTAATCGACTTTCACTCTCAGACAATTCGGCATTCAAAGCTTGCATTTCTGTGAAAGATACTTGAAGTTGCGCCGCCATACTATTAAATGAATTGGCAAGTTCCCCGACTTCATCGGATCGGTTGAGCGTTACACTTTTGCCCCATTCACCTTTAGCAATATTTTTGGCAGCCTCGTTCAAAGATAAAATTGGTTTTGTCACCCATCTAGCCGTAACAACGCCAACAATTATCGCGACGACAAAAGCAGCAGCGCACAACAAAATAGTCGCAGTATTGTTGGCATTAATTTGTGCCATAAAATCCGCTTCGGGAACCACCACCACAATTAACCAATCCAATCCTTTGTCATCTTGCCAAGGCAGAACTTGTAAAAATTGTTTTTTCCCCTCAACATCAAATTCTAGTGACTGCGCCGTTTTCAGAGATTGAAACTCGTTAAAATTAGCTCGTAAATATTTAGCCGTGGTTTGAGTGAAAGTATTTTTACTGTCAATTGCTTTAACTCGTTCGGCTCCGTATTCTTTGTTGATGGTATGAAACGGTCTTTCTCCTGTCGAAGTTGCGACTAACATTCCGGATCGCTCGACAATAAAAACCTGTCCAGTTTCGCCGATTTTTAAGCTTTGCAAAAACTTACCAATGGTGGACAAATTAATATTAGTTAGCAATACCCCTTGCAATTTGCCTTGTTTGTCGTAGAAAGGCATAGATGCGCCGAGATAGGCAGTAATGCCAGCCGTATTGGGATAAATCTGACTCCAGGTGGGTTTACCAGCAGCTACCGCAGCTTTGTACCAGGGGCGAGTGCGCGGGTCAAAATTAATTTTGTTGTTTAATACTGCGCCGATTTCGCCGGATTCATTGGTGGCATAGGTGCGGAAATCATAGTTACTTGCTGCTGTCGATACTCTCCAAGTCAGCGAGCCATTGTCGAGCCTTTCTGCCCCCAAGTTGTCTCTTTGTTCTAATCCTAAACCGGTAAAAGTGAGGGTGTCAAATATCTGAAGCTGCCGCCAAAAATGACGCTGTAAAACAGGTACATCTTCCAGGTTGAGGGTGCCGAGTTCGATCGCAACAGCATTGATCTGGTTGACCTGATGGGGTACAGTCAGGTAAGCACCGAGATTCTGTTGGACGCGGCTGCCTACTTCTGTCATTAGTCGATCGGCAATTTCGTTGACTGCCTTCTGTCCGTTTTTAAATGAGAGATATCCTACCAGTCCCACCGCCGCGAACAGTTGCAAGACGAAGGGAACTATCAGAACTGTTCGCAGGGTTCGGGAGCGAGCAGTTTTTGCGGCTTCGGTGGCAGTAGATGGGGTTTTGTTCACAACGTTAGTGCTGGATCTAATTAGGATCGGGATTGTTTTGAGTTCAGAAATACTTGCAGGCGGGCGACATCCACCTGCAAAAAATTGACGGCCCGCCCAAATCGCCATGCCGTATTTCGCTCTCTTTGGGATGCACAGGAGTTGAGAAACCGATTTAGCAACCAGATTCGTCGCTGTCAAACCAAGATTTGTTGTAAAAACCCGGTTTCTTTTCGTAAGTTTTATTCTGGTTATTCCGTCTTGCCAGAGTCTGCTGATTTTTGAGGTGCAACTTTTGAACAGAAGCGTGCACCGCTCGACTCTACAACATTTTTTAGTGCATGAATGAATAAATACAAACGCCTGCTTTCGATTCTACAATAAATAGAGGTAATATTGCGAGCGCTGGGTCATTTGTTGCACTTTTTAAGTCAAAGTGCCGGGAGTGCAAGCTTTGGGCTGTGGTGGTAATTTATCGATCGTACAAATTCATAGCAGAAGCCATAAGCCATAAGCCATAAGCGATCGCCTGCAAGATGCCCAATAGCAGTAAGGTGCAGACACAAGCACCCGACATACTTAGGTTTTCGATTGACGGATTTGAGCGCAAAGGACGATCGCCCTTTGCGCTCAAATTGAAACTAAGTCAACGGCTGCGAATTCACCCGCCGAATTGCCACCACCGCAGGTTTAGGTGGATTATTAACTGTTTTAAGAGGCCAATTCGATCCTACGGGCACTTTTCGAGTCTGCAAAAATTCCTTACCATCAATAGTCTTCATGGCAAAATTGCGATCGTCTGCCGCCATATCCTGCCGCATTCCGTTAATTTCTCCTGGATGCTGAATTGACAAAAACAAAGTCTTTTCATCCTCAGTAAAAAACGGCCCAGTAGTTTCGCACTCCATCGGCCCAATTCCAAACAAAAAAGCCTCCCCAGCATTGGGGCCAGAAGCCGGCAAAAACCAAATTGCATTGTTACCGTACAAACCGCGCAAATTAGATTGGCTAATCGGTTTCCCATCTTTATCAACTCTGCCAGCAGCAACAGGTGCATTCAGTTTGTCAGAAGACATATCATTTACCATCCAAACATTGCCACCCTTGTCAATCAGTAAATTATCTGGATTAGAAAAACCCAATCCGCCCGAAGCCGGTTCGCCACCCGTCGCAAACATTTTCCACTGAAAAGTCATTGCAGATGGCTCGTTACCCTCTTCAACTAAGCGCATAATCCAGCCGTATTCGTAAGATTTGCCGTCCTTCCCTTGAAAAATTCGCAAATCCGGCCCGCCGTCGCTATCGCTGGCAGAACCGGAAGTAAAGGTAATGTATAGAGAACCATCAGGAGCAATTTCAGTGTCTTCGGGACGAGCAGTGCAAGTAGCTCCTGCCGCACTTGCGGCATAATGAGCATCAATTAAAATTGCACCTTGTTTTTCCTTAGCTGTGCCTTCGTAGAGGTCATTTAAAGTCTTGAATTTTTGTTTAAAAGCAACTGCTTCTGCATCTTTTTCGACTTTGACAAAACCGCCTGCGGGACGCAGCGGCAAATTAATCATTCCGCCTCCATGAAGGCTAGGCAAATCTGGATTGACAGGCGTGTCAGTTTTTAATGGAATCCACCTACCGGTGCCGTCAGCGTTAAACTTGGCAGCATAAAGCATTCCGTCTGTCAATAGCTGGGAATTAGCTTTATCTTTGGGGTTTTTAACTGCGTTTTTGCTGACGAATTTGTAAATATGTCCGCTGCGCCGATCGCACCCCGAGTAAAATGCTAATGGTTTTCCGGCTACTACGCGAATGCCTACAGCTTCGTGGCGGCAGCGTCCCAGCCAAGTGTGTTTGGTGCCGTAGTCCTTGGGGTTAGCCGGATCTACTTCTACCATCCAGCCGTATTTATTACCCGCCAAGCCGAAGACATTCCCTAAACCGCCAATTTCTTCCTTATCTATGTAGAAATTTTTATTGCTTGGATCGAAGGATGTACCGTCTGCAAACACAGGTTCCGGTACGAAATTCTGGATGTTTTCTTCCGCACTAAAAACCGTTCCCCAAGGCGTAGTCCCGCCCGCACAGTTATTAAAAGTGCCGATGATTTTTGCGCCCAACTTGTCCGAGTAGCCTTTACCTTTTTTGTTGAACACGGCTACCGCCGGGCCGGTGGATTTGAGGTAGCGCCCGTCTTCTAGGCCGGAAATACCCGTAATTCGGCGATCGGCTGGAGAATGCGTTCTTACCCATTTGCCATCATCATTTATTTTGATAGAAATTACCCCGATTCCCACCTCAATTAAAGCTGCTTTTGACACTTCCGCAACCATTTTTTTTGTCTGGTCTTTTTCCGACGCAGAAAAGGCATTGACTCCCACTTTTCCGGCGGAGGTAGCTGCCGCTTCTAACTTAGCAAAAGGCAGAGATTTCCCAATAACTTTTTGATAAGTTTGTATCCAGGGCTTGGCACTGATGTACTCGAAATTAACAGTTAGCAATCCCTGATTTTTGCCAGTTTCTACAAAGGAGAGATAGTCATTGTTGTAGCCGAAGTGAGAATCGCCCACTTTGTCTCCCCAAGCAGCTACGATATCGTAGGTAAAGCCTTCTGGAAGCAGGAGGTCGTCGGCTACTTCGTAAGCGCTGTAAGCTTGCATTTGCTGCTGGGTGGACGCACTGCTAATGGGGATGAATTGTCCAGTTTCTGTTAAGGTGCTGCTGGTTAGTAAAGGCATCGGCCCTTTGACTGGTTGGAAGTTTATGCCTCGTGCCATATTATCCACACTCTTGGCAGAGTTAACTGGCGGTGAGAAGGGCATGGCAAATTTTTGTTGGCAAGAATTGAGTGCAACACTACCGCCCGTTGCACCCAAGAAAAGTAGGAATTCTCGACGCTTGATAGTCATAGGTAAAAAAATGGTTAAGGACTAATTATCCGCAGACTATAAACTCAATTGACGGTCATTTTTTTGAAAGGTATGTTGTTGGGCTTTAGCCCCGTTTATCTATACGTCTCAAGAGGGCCCAAGCCCAACAACGTACCTATGCACTCGAACATTAATCTCTAGCTTTTTGTAACACAATTTGCTGGACTTAAGGATATATTCCAATTTAATAAAGGTATGTTGTTGGGCTTTAGCCCCGTTTATCTATACGTCTCAAGAGGGCCCAAGCCCAACAACGTACCTCATCAATAATTGCCCCATACATACAAATAAGGACACAACATTGTTGTATCCCTACCTACGTCATATTTAACTCGAACTTGTAACCATACAACAGATTAAAACAATCAACCAAATCGATAGCCGAACCCCCGTACTGTAATGATATATTCCGGTTGACCCGGATCGATTTCCAACTTTTCGCGCAGCCAGCGGATGTGAACATCTACTGTTTTGCTGTCTCCGATAAAATCTTGACCCCAAATTTTTTCCAGCAACTGATCGCGAGACCAAACTCGCCGGGGATTACTCATAAATAGTTCTAGTAAGCGAAACTGTTTAGGAGAAAATTTTACTTCAATACCGTGAACCAAGACGCGGCACTCTTCAGGATACAGAGTTATGTTCTTATATTGCAGCATCATCGGTTGTGGCAACTGACCGAGGCGCTGGCGCCGCATCAGTGCCCGACACCGGGCGATAAACTCCCGCATTCCAAAAGGCTTGGTGAGATAATCATCCGATCCGGCTTCTAGATAAAAAGCGCAGTTGTTTGCACTTCCTCTAGCACCGATAATCAAAATAGGAACGGGATTTCCTTGATGTCGTAACATTCGACACAGATCTAAACCATTAATTGAGTCCATAATTAATAGGTTGAAACCGAATTCACCGTGGTATGACGAGGAAGCTTGCACAGAAGGCAGAGCGTTGCGCCCGTCGCTAGTAACCACCACCTCATAGCCCTGTTCTTTCAGAGCTAAAGCTAGCATTTCCCGCAACAGGTCTTCACCTTCGAGTAACAAAATGCGGCCGGCTTGTCCAACAGCCAGCCTTGAAGGACTTTCGCTTAATTCAGCAGAAGACATAAATATCAGTGGGAGTTGTGTTTGTATGTGGCTAGCGGGAGGTGCCTTCTTCAGTAGCTGAGGCACTCTAGCGCTGCGATCGCTTTTTATGAACGATCGACTATTCAATCACTTATAATCTTTCGCCAGTCCATCCGACAGACATACGCTCGACTATTTCTACTTGCTCGTGCAAGAAATATAGCCGTTGAGCAGTTGCGATAGCTGCGCTGTCTGCCTGCGTCCAGGCGTTAGAAGCCTGGTCATTGTTCGGGGTCGGTATTACTTGGTAAAACATTGCCCGCTTTTAATTGACCAGGTTACACCCAATCTATAGGGAGATGGCTTTATCGTACAGGCAAAAGGTTATTAAAAGGTAAAGTTTTAGTAAATAAATGGTTAATTTATTAAAGATGAGTAATGTTGTTCTTGAAGTTTAACCGAACCCTACAGCTTTGGTTGAAGATACAATCTCGATCGGATTTACGCTCGAAAACTTGGTAACTGGAAAAATATTGGGCTAAATTAACGATTAATCTGGCAATCTGACGGGTTTTTGAGGAATAGTGTTTTGTGGGTTGGACGCGAGCTTGGTGGGTTGGACGCGAGCTTGGTGGGTTGGACGCGAGCGGGGACGCTCGCACTAAAAGCAGATCGCCCTACAACTGACCCAGGCCCGCTACGATCGACAATACGAAGTAAAAATTCTGTAGATTGCCTATAATGTTGCTGCATTTGAGTACCTGGCCCGAGGTTGAAGCTTATCTTGAGAGCTCCCGAGGCATAATTATCCCGATCGGCTCCACCGAACAACACGGGCCCACCGGTTTAATCGGAACTGACGCGATTACTGCTGGTGCGATCGCCCAGAGTGTCGGAGAAGCTGCCAATGCCTTAGTCGGCCCGACAATTAATGTCGGTATGGCTTTGCACCACACCAGCTTTCCCGGTAGCATCAGCCTCCGACCGCAGACCCTAATTCTTGTAATCAGAGATTATATCACATCTTTAGCAAAAGCTGGATTTGAGAAATATTTCTTTATTAACGGTCACGGTGGCAATATTGCCACGATGAAAGCAGCATTTTCCGAGACATACGCGCATTTGTCTGATTTGAATCTAGCAAATGCCGATCGAATCCAGTGTCAAATCGGCAACTGGTTCATGTGCGGTTCAGTCTACAAACTAGCGAAAGAATTGTACGGAAACCAAGAAGGTTCCCACGCCACCCCCAGCGAAGTTGCTGTAACCCAGTACCTTTATCCAGAAGCAATCAAGCAAGCACCGCTTTCGGAAGAAGTTGGATCTGGGCACAAAATTTATAGTGCTGCTGACTTCCGCCGCCGATTTCCCGACGGGAGAATGGGTTCAAATCCTGCCTTAGCAACTCCCGAACATGGCCAACAATTTCACGATTTAGCAGTCAAAGAATTGACTAACAATTATTTGGAGTTTTTAAACTCAGATTAACAATTGCGTGAACTTGATAAATCTGGTTTCGATCCGAGGCCAGATATCCCTAAATCTCGCTTAAAAAGCAGGGCGGTTTTATAGAAGTTACGTTGTTGGGCTTTAGCCCAAAGGTACGTTGTTGGGCTTTAGCCCAAAGGTACGTTGTTGGGCTTTAGCCCTCTTTATATATATGTCTAAAGAGGGCTGAAGCCCAACAACATACCTTAGACACGAATGCTAGGCAGCAGCTTCCTCTTCAGCTTCAGCTTCAGGTGCATCTGGGACATCTTGCTTGATCGTCAAATAGCGAATCACCTCTTCGCTCAGACGCATCGCGCGTTCCATAGGAAAAATTGCAGCGCCCGGAGCTGTATAGTTCATTTGAACGTATACCCCGTCGCGGTGCTTGCCGATTTCGTAAGCCAAGCGACGCTTGCCGCGGTGCTGAGTTTCGATATTTTCAGCACCTTGATCGCGCAAAATTGTTTGATATTTCGCGATCGCCTGGTCAGTCATTTCTTCACCCAAGTCAGGGCGCAGAATGTACATTGTTTCGTAAATAAACGGTTTCATGGCAATAATTCCCTTATGGACAACAAGGCTTCTCATGAAGCAAGGACTTATCATCATATACCAACTATGAACAATCTCAAAACTAAAAAATCAAATTCCCCAAACCGCAGTCGATCGTCGTGGAGTACGCTGTGGATCTATGGGATGATGAGCGCGATCGCACTTTTAATGCTCTTCCCCTTGCTGTGGCTGCTCAGTACATCCCTCAAAGCCCCCAGCGAAAACATCTTTCAATATCCCCCGCAACTGTGGCCGCAACAGCCAACCCTCGAAAACTTCATCAAAGTGTGGCAAACCAACCCCTTCGGGCGCTACCTGTTCAACAGCACCCTGATTGCAGGCCTCACAGTCAGCATCAATGTTTTGTTTTGCGCGCTTGCGGCTTACCCCTTAGCCAGACTTAACTTTCGCGGCCGCGAAGCCATTTTAATTACAATTATTTCCACAATCATGATACCCTTCCAAATAGTCATGATTCCGCTGTACATTTTGACAGTACAACTCGGATTAAAAAATAGCTATTTAGGCGTAATATTTCCCGGACTAGCCTCAGCCTTCGGCATATTTTTATTGCGGCAAGCATTCCTAGCAGTTCCCAAGGAATTAGAAGAAGCCGCCCGCATCGACGGCTGCACCGAATTAGGCATTTGGTGGCACGTGATGATTCCGGCAATTAAGCCGGCTTTAGTTACTTTAGGAATTTTTGTATTTATCGGTTCTTGGAGCGACTTTTTGTGGCCGCTGCTAGTTTTAGACAGACCGGAATATTATACGTTACCTTTAGGCGTAGCAAATTTAGCCGGGACATTTTCTTTGGATTGGCGTTTGGTGGCGGCGGGTTCGATTATTTCCATTATTCCAGTTTTAGGACTGTTTTTGCTGTTGCAAAAATACATTGTGCCGACAGAAACTGCCGCCGGAGTCAAGGGATAGAATTACGGAATTGGGCATTGGGCATTGGGCATTGGGCATTGGGCATTGTTAGTCTAAAATTCTTCCTTCTTCCTTCTTCCTTCTTCATACAACTCACAAAATTTATTTTTTATGTACGAACTGCCAGAGATCCGGGGGATTGTTGACCGCGCTGCGATCGTAGATACGATCGTAGGCTTTGCAAATGCGATCGACGCCAAAGACTGGGAGAAATTGCGATCGCACCTAGCGGACGAAATAGATATCGACTATTCTGACTTTCGGGGTGAAACTCCCAGACGAATAACCGCAGAAGAATATATAAAACAGCGGGTAGAGGGACTTGCAGGTTTGCTAACGCTGCACGTCAGCACCAATCATGAAGTAACTATTCATCACAATACAGCCAAATGTCAGTCTGCATACCAAATTTATCGAATTGACCCCAGTCGCCAAGCTGGAGAGAATCGGCTGGATACAGCAGGAAACTATTTTCACTCTTTGATTCAAACAACAGACGGACATTGGCTGATTGACGGAATCAAGCAAACTGTAGCAATTGTCAGCGGCAATCCTCAAGTTCACGGTGCTCTTCGCGCTAAATATTAAACCATTTTAGATTTTAGATTTGGGGATGATTTAACCTTAAATAGGTTCGTAGTGAGGACTTCAGTCCGCATAAAATCAGAGGACTGAAGTCCTCACTACGAACCTAATAACGGTATTTTTACTATAGTAAATCTCTCCAAAAATCTAACTTGCAAGTCTCTACCTCGGAGTAAAAACTGCACTAGGATAAGCAATCCGCTTGTGATTGAACTGTTCCCAAACCCGCACAAAAATCTCCGCAATTAAAGACATATTCTCCCGAGTCAAACCAGAATCCAGCAACTGATTATCCTGCCAGCGCGCCCGCAAAATCCGATTAACCATATTCAAAGCTTCCTCATGAGTGGCATCCTTGAGCGATCGCAAAGCAGCCTCACAAGAATCCGCCAACATCAAAATTCCAGTTTCCCGCGACTGCGGAATCGGCCCGTCGTAGCGAAAATCCTGCTCCCTCACTTCCCGGTTTTCGATTGCTAACTTTGAATTGTCCGCAGCAGCCAAAGTAATATTTAAATTTTCAGGTTCTTTTGCAGCAATTTGCTGCGCTTGATGGTAGAAATAAGCAATTAACATTGTGCCTTGATGTTCAGGAATAAACGCCTGAATCGCCTTCGGCAATCGATGCTTGCGCGCCATCACCATCCCCTCAGTAACGTGCTTTTTAATAATTTCGGCGCTCGCCCAAGGGTTATTAATTTCATCGTGTTTGTTGCCCCCGCCCATTTGATTTTCGCAAAATCCGCTTGGGTCGTGCATTTTTCCAATATCGTGGTATAGCGTACCAGCTCTAACTAACTCAACATTGCAGCCGAGTTCCCTCGCCGCAGCCTCCGCCAAACTAGCCACAAATAGCGTGTGCTGAAAAGTCCCCGGAGCTTCGGCAGCCAACCTCTTTAACAGCGGGCGGTTGGGATTGGCAAGTTCCGCTAGCCGGATCGGGGTAATCAAGTCGAAAACGTGTTCTAAATAAGGGCTGATGCCGATCGCCACCACGCTCCAAGCCAAACCAGCCAAACTTTGGCAACCCACCGTACCGAGTACGACGTACCAAATCGCACCGGCAGCAGCGCTAGCAATCAAAGTCCCCACCAGATAGACGCTGCCCTGAGTCAAGCCGACAGCCACGCCCAGAAGAGCCAATTCCTCGCGCGATCGCAACCTTCCGGCCATAAAAGCGCCCAGCAATCCCCCCGCCGCGCTAGCCACCAAATGAATCAACTCTACATCCAAGCCAATGGGTAGCAGCGCCGACAGCAGCCCCACCACAGTCACTCCCACCGCCGAACCGTAGAAGCCGCCTGCTAAAATCCCGATCGCGGGTAAAGTCGTCCAAGGCAGCCCCAAACTCACCAGCACCGGCGCGCTCAAAGTCAGCAGCAGCAACAGCAAATGATCTCTCCGGCGCAAGCGGTAGTGCCTTTCTACCAGCAACACGATCGCAATAGCCCCCGCGACTAAACAAACAAAACCCGCCAGCCCCAACCAATTTACACCCCGCCGGCTCAAACCAAAATAGTCCAGCAATACAAAATCTTGCTGCGCGATAAGTTTTCCTTCTGCAACAATAATATCGCCCTTCTCTACGGCGATCGTCACCGGTTTCACCTTTTGCGCCGCCAATTCCGCTAGCTGTTTGGTTTCCTCGGGATCTCTCACCAGATTTGGCTGCAAAATCGCACTTAAAGCCTCAACCGCCAAAGCTTGGGACTCTAACGGCACTTCGTCTGCGACTTGCAGCTTCACAGCTTCTTTCAAAATCTCTTTTGGCAACCCCTGCGGGATACCTTGAGCCAGCATCATTTTTGCCACCCGACTCATACCCGTTTGGGTTTTCTCCCAAGCTGCATCCGACAAATCAAACAGGGAAGTATCATAAATCTGTCGGAGCGCGGAAACCGACGGTTTTTCAAGCGCCTCCACAGCATTGGCATAGCGCCCGCGAGCCTCGGAAATACTATCTGTCAGGCTTTGAAAATCTGCTGCTCCGACCGATCGGCTGTAAGCTTGCAGTTGAGCAATCGCATCTTGCTGAGACTTGTTATCCGTCGGTGCAGCAATTGCCGGGGAATTCAAATTCAACCGCTCAAAATTTGCACTGTTGTCCCCTGCTTGCGCCAAAATCGATCGCCACTCCCACTCCGGACACCCCCTCAAGTAAACCTGAGCCGCATTTGAGAGCGCCGAGGGCGGCGCAAATGGAAACGGGCTTACCGCCCGCCGGAGTTGGCTCCCCTGTTGCCAAAATTGTTGCAATTCTCGCTCGATTTGTCGATCGACCGCGCGATCGAGCATTAATATCGGTACAGCCCCGATTCGTGCTGATGAACGGTGTTCTTCAGTAGTTTTGTGATCGGGGATGCTAACACTAGCAGGAGCCTTAATCGTCTGAGGAGCTTTCGTCCCCACATCCAATTTCGGCTGGTTGTAGAAGCGGTGGCCAAGAGTGCTGCTGAGGGAAACTACTGCTACCAGGGCCAACATCGGGGAACGAGCCTGATTTTTGAGGCTAGATTTTGAGGTTTTACTTGTCAATCTAATGAAAGTCTCGGGCCCAGGCCATTTCTGGGGCAAAAAACGGCTCAGGAGAGGCCCGCCAGGGCGATCGGCATCTGTTTTACTGTCACCATTTTGCACTTGAGCAATGTGTTGGCGCAGCGAGCGCGTAGCCCCTAGCTGCTCAATCTGTCGCATTAATGAGGAGAGCGTATTCATTTGTGTCGAAGATATATCACTGTTACTCAGCAGCTTTGTCAGAAATTCTGACTGTGCATCTTGATTGAGTTTATCCGAACTACCGTACCTGAATATTCTAAACAAGCAGGCTAATTTACCGGACTCTCGACAGCCGTTCGATTTCCTAAGTGTCGCCAACAACGCCAGCAGTTACTACCCCTTGTCTATCTCAAACAGCTCTCGTGCGCTGTGGCTAAAAACCCGCTTTCTCTGTCGATTCCTAGTTTCCCAATCCTATATTTTCCTAGAAATCGGGTTTGAGGAAGCAAGCGCCTCCGATTTAAGTTGTTACTTGTTAATTTTTAATTGTCGCTCTCCTTTCGCTGTCACTTGTGACTTGCTAATTGCTAATTGTTAACTGCTAATTCTTAATTGCTAGTTTCGGGTTTCCCCTCCTGTTCCAAAGCTTCCAACTTTATATTTTCCGAGGTCTAATGACATAAGGTGCAGCCACTGCGCGGGCTAGGGCTGCGGAATCGGGCCCCGCCGAAGGGTTGTAAACTCCAGCCCAAACTGCAAACAGGTTACTTGCTAACTCCAAAATTTTTGCATCGCTGCCCGTTCCCCACAGGGAGGGTTCTCGGCCCTCGACTAGCGGCTGCGATTCAACCGCCGACAATACTTGTCGCCATTCTACAGGAATCGCAGCAGCGCCATTGTAGGCTCCTGACAAAGCTCCCGTCAAAGCGCAGGTGAGTTGTCCGGCTATCCCGCTACGGGCGGCCCGCACTACTGACAAGCGTAAGTCTTCTGGGGTGCTCAAGAAGCAGTAGAAAGCTAGGGCAATGGGAATAAAATTTCCTGGATTGACATTTGAGTGAGTTTCTGATTGTTTCTCGCCCTCTTCTGGTTTTCCTCGCAAAGCTGTGGCGCTTTTGCACAGGTGAGTGGTGGCTGTTTCTAAATCGGCTCCCTGTTCTAGTAGTATTTGCACTTGCCGCAGCAACTCGGTTAAGGCAGTATCTATGTTTAGGTAGGCAATGGTTTGTTCGATCGCTGTCCCGGGGTCAAGTCTTTGTTTGAGCGATCGGGCGATCGCATATCCTATAGCTAACACTGCTGTCTGCAACTGTGCCTTATTTTCGTTGGGCAAAACATCTGTCGCCAGCATGATTTTTTCTCGCAGCTTGGCCTTATTTTCGTGAAAAAACATCACGCATGGCAGCGCAGCAACCGCAGCTTCACAAGGGTTAAGCAGGCTTTGAAACTCTGTGTTTGGAGAATGGTATATTTCCGACTTTGCCAATACTTCCCAAGTATCGCGCCAATCTTTTAAATCTAAACCGTTACACCGAATTAAACTTTGAGCGCACGCTACTGCAAGTCTCCCGCATTCGGAATATTTGCCCCTGAGTATTTTGGTGTTGGGAGAATTCAAGGCTAATATTGCGCCATTCAGGGTAAATTGTTGGTGTTTTGTCAGTTGTAAAATCGGCTGCAAGTCTTCGGTTTGGGGGAGGATACCCGCTAGTTGCCTCTGGTATTGCAGGCCTATAGAGTCTCCTAAAACTGCCCCCAGGATGGTTCCTTGAAACTTGCTCAACAGGGAATGCCGCATTTGAATTTAACTCAAGTTGCTACTAATTGGTCAGTTGTCAGTGGTCATTGGTCAGTGGTCATTGGTCAGTGGTCAGTGGTCAGTGGTCAGTGGTCAGTGGTTATTAGTTATTAGTTATTAGTTATTAGTTATTGGTTATTGGTTATTGGTTATTGGTTATTGGTTATTGGTTATTGGTTATTGGTTATTGGTTATTGGTTATTGGTTATTGGTTATTGG
>NZ_JAEQCF010000033.1:0-54232 GCF_020738625.1 Microcoleus sp. PH2017_09_SFU_O_A | reverse complement strand
TAGACCTTGGCAGGGCTCTCGCATGAGGACAAAAAAATGGTTGGCGATCGCGATCTACTGTCACCCTCATCCTTCGCCCTACATAATACATATTTCGTTATTTTTGTCAAAATATTCTACTGTACCGGCGCCCTAGGGCGACTTTTGCTCTCATGGTATAAGTTAGCCTAATTCAAATACTGAATATTTTCCGGTACCGAACTAAAAAATTTCCATTCTCCATTTGATTTGCGTAACGTATGTAATATTATCATCTTATTATCTCTGAAAGTTGAAGATGACCCGTCAATCTTTGTGGTTGTTTGTTCGATTCTTACTTTGGCTTCGTTTCCTGAAATTCCCACAATTTCAATTTTTGTTGGTTCGTACTTTAAATTTCTTTTGAAGACTTCTGCAATTGTAATTATTGTTGGTTGAAAACCAGGAGAGTTTGGATCTACTGTCGCCATATAGGATTCAGGATTTCTTTCATTCAAAGCTTTGAACTGCCGATCGATTAATAATTTGATTGCTGCTTGATCGCTGGTGTTATCAGCTATAATCTCTGTTGAGTTTATGAGTATAGGTGTAGTTAATTGATTGTTGCTTAATTTCGAGTCAATGTTAGGCACTTGGCCGCGGTCAATGTTGGTGGTATAACTGCTAAGGAATAAGCCTAAGATAACGGTAGGCAATGCTTTGTTTAAAGCTTGAACGTTCAAAAGTGACATGATAAATAAATATAACCTATGAATTGATGATTCTACGCTAGCATCTACAGCATCTCATGTCAATTTTAATTAGTTAACTATCTTGAATCGTGGGAGACATTGTCATATTTTCTGCTTGTTTTTGCATGAATTCAATGTCCGATCGCAACCAAGTGCGCGGCCCGCTGCACTGATGAGCAACTAACAGCCCCCACAGTCCTTTTTTGGTTAAAATTGGCACGACTAAATTGGCGCGAACCTTCAGGCTACGCAGAAACAGTCGGTGACATTGGTGGATTGGCTCTGTTTCAATATCTGTAATTGCTCTGACTCGACCCGCTTCGTACAAAGCAGCGTATTCGTCGTTAAAACACTCGTCTGGGCCAGTAGAACCCAAGATTGACAGTTCGATCGCACTTAGCATCTCACAAGTCACTCGACCTTGCCACTGCCTGTAAAAATAATACAGTACCGCGCGATCGCTCTGCACCACTTCTCGAATGTCGTATAGGGATTTTTCAATTAATACGTCGCGCTTGAGACGTTCTGTCAAGCGGTTGACAATTGTTTGCAGGCGATCGCCAGACATGGTAATGACTCCTTAACTTCCTAGTTTTGGCTGAGCTCTGTCTTCAGTTTACCTCTATTGAAGATAGCAACTGCTAGTATAAGTTTACATCTAGAGTGAAAATTTATGTCTGTGCTAGAAGCTGCTTGGAAACACGAATTTATCGCTACAAACGGCATCAAACTGCACTGTGTCACTCAAGGTTCTGGGCCGCTGATGCTGATGCTGCACGGATTTCCTGAGTTTTGGTATTCTTGGCGCCATCAAATCCCGGAATTTGCATCAGATCGTAAAGTTGTTGCTGTGGATCTCAGGGGTTACAATGACAGCGACAAACCTAAGGATAAATCTGCTTATATGATGGCAGAATTTGTACAAGATATCAAGGGAATTATTCAAGGCTTTGGATACAAAAGCTGCGTCTTAGTTGCCCACGACTGGGGAGGCGCGATCGCCTGGAGTTTTGCTTATGCTTATCCTGAGATGGTGGATAAATTAATTGTGATGAATATACCGCATCCGGCAAAGTTTGCTGAAGGGTTGCGAACTCGCCAACAATTGCTGAAAAGTTGGTACATCTTTTTGTTTCAGTTGCCATTTTTGCCGGAATTTTTAATTAAGTTGGGCGACTATCGGGCGATCGATCGCGCTTTGCAAGGCATGGCAGTTGACAAAAGCAGCTTTACCCCCTCCGATATCCAAGCTTACAAAGATGCGGCAGCTAAACCGGGGGCTCTGACTGCTACTATCAATTATTACCGCAATATTGCTCGCGGATTTGTCGATCGCCCGCATAGAGAGATCCTCGAAGTTCCGACGTTGATGATTTGGGGCGAAAATGATCGGGCCCTCGGCAAAGAGTTAACCTACGGAACCGCAGATTACGTGCGGGATTTTCAGATTCATTACGTTCCCAATTGCAGCCACTGGGTGCATCAGGAACAGCCGCAGTTAGTCAATCGGTACATCAGAGATTTTTTGGCGAGTAAGTTCATTTAATTGGTGTTGCGGGCGATCGCATTTGAATATCAATTATAGGGAAATATTATCAATAACTTTGTGTCAACTCTTGACAAGCGAATTTCGACCTGTGGTACCTCAATCCCAAATCGAAAATCGAAAATCCTCTCTTCCCCCGAATTTATCCGTGGGGTCGCCTCTAAAATCTAAAATCTAAAATCTAAAATCGATTGACTCTCAAGAGCCGCTGTCAACTCTCTACTCAACTCTGTGGCGTCTGATAGGAGTGGGGAACAATCGCCCGGAGCGCGTTAGCTTTTGCGACACGGAAAGCTTGCAGCATGGATTGGCCCAAAGATCTACTTGCACCCAAGATTCTCAAAATGCGATCGTCCGCTGGAATAATCGGACATGGCGTGAAAAATATCAATTCTCGAAAAAAATGTATCTAAAACGATATAATTTTTGACATTCCCAACCTAAAAAATTGAGAGGAAACCAATCAAATTTTCGCAGTCAGCTTTGATGACACGAGATATCTTGGCAACGCAGCAGCAAAGAAATGACCGCATAATTGTCTTGGCGCTGATTTTTCTGACGCTGCTGGGACTAGCATTCCGGCTCTATTTGGCGTGGCGCACCAACCAAACTCTCCCCGATACCCCCGCCCGTCTCACAGGCGATGAACCAGGTTACGAGTATTTGGGACACTCTTTGCTAGAGGGTAAATTTTTTGATTGGCCGGGCAGGACACCAGTGTATCCCTTTTTTGTAGCTGGATGTTATGTAATTTTCGGTCGTTCTCCCGCATCTGTAGTCTACGTACAAGCTTTTTTGGGGGCGACAATCATACCCCTAACTTTTATCCTGGCACGGCGTTTTACTGGCCCTCAAAGTTCCTTAGTCGCCGCTGGATTAATTGCGCTACATCCCTCCCTGATTCTTCATGTCAGGCTGCTGCAAACAGAGATTTTATACGCGCCTTTAATGATTTTAACAATACTGGGCTTGCTGCGAGCATTGGAACAGCCGGAGTGGCAAAATTTTTCATTAGCAGGTGGGTTGTTGGCAATTACGAATCTTTGTCGGCCGACAGCGATGTTGTTTCCGGTAATTGTCCCACTATTGATGCCGCGCCAATGGTCTTTTAAGCGCAAGGTTGCTTTGTTTGTTGCTTATTTGGGCGCAATTATCATCATTACCACACCTTGGACTTACCACAATTATCGAACTCACAAGACTTTTTTGATTTACAGTGTTTCTACGGGGCTGCTGTGGCAAGGAAGTCCAGAGTTTTATCATTTTGCCTACGAACAACTGCCAAAACGCCATATCACTAAAATTTGGCAGGAAGAACTCAATCCGGCTCGGAATGGCGGACACGATGTTTTTACCATTGAGGGCGATCGCTATTTTACCAAACGGGCGATCGCTTCAATACTCTGCGAGCCGGCTGTCTATCTCTGGTATTGTTTGCAAAAGGCAGTTTATTTGTGGTTGGGAAACCCTATAAGTGACTGGCCTCATCACGCTATGTTTAATGTGCAGGCAATGCGGAAATTCTTTTCGCCGCAACGGATTGTCGGCATTTTAGCGTCGCGAATTTTGCCTGTATTTGCGGCTTTGGGCATGATAGTTTTGCGGCATCGCTGGCGGGAGTTTTTGCCACTGCTGGCAGTCTGCGGCTATTTTACTTTGATTCATGCGCTTACTTATGCAGAAGTTCGCCACAGCGAGCCACTGCACCCGATTTTGGCGATCGTAATCGCCACGGCGGCGGGGGAACTTCAGCGTAGGTTAAAGTTAATTAGTCAGTAGGTCTTAGGCGGTTAGCCATTAGTTATTAACCCAGTGTTATCAAAAACTCTAATTCGGAATTTCACCCTCGCCTTTTTAATTGCCATCGGCCTAGAGTTGTTGGGCCCAACGACAACTTTTGCTCAAAACATCGCAACAATTAAATTCTCCGGTACTGCTGCGGGTGTCAGCACTCGCTACATCGGTGCAGTCGAGGGCAACATTAACTTTGATCTCAAAGATTTGCAAGATTTGGGAATTAATACATACCGCATTTACGGCGGGATGTCTCGATGGGAACCGGAAGACGATGACGGTAAATACGGCTGGCCGGAAATCTCCCAAATTAAGGCAAATCCAAATATTATTAATTGGGCGCATTGGGATAAAATTATGACCGATCCGCCCCGGGGTAGCGATTATTCGTGGTCGGGAGAACGTGGTAAAGTTTGGGAAGGCAATGCTAGGACTATTTTTAATGCTCTCAAACAGGCTAAGATTCGCCCGGTTGTGAGTATTCGTAATGTGGACAGTAGCTGGAATCCGTCCTGGGCGCTGCAATTAAATCCGCCCCGAACTAAAGAAGATTGGAACGAGTGGTGGGAACACGTGTTTGCTACGGTTTATTGGTTGAATGTACGCAACGATTACCGCGTTGATGATTGGGAAATTCACAACGAACCGGACTACCGCATACAGGGTTGGGGTGGAACTATGGCTGACTATTTTGAGTTGGTGAAAGTGACCAAAGATGCGATCGACTTTGTTTACAAAAGTTATTTGCCTGGGCGCGCTTACCGCATCCACAGCCCGACAAGCGTAGGTGGCAGCATTTGGCCTGCTGAGGCTTTGCGAGAAATTCCTAATTATTTCGATACTGTCAACTTCCACAATTACGATGCAGATATTTCTAACTACACCCGCAAAGTGCGCGGCTGGATGAAGGGGACAGTCCGTGCTAACTCGGAGGTTTGGGTGGGAGAATGGGGAAGTTATCAAATTAGCTATAACGATTTCCCTTTAGCTTTAAGTTTGATTAAAAATTTGATCCGAGGTTCCCAACCGGGGGATAATTATATTTACGGGAGTCACATATTCTGTTTGTACGACTGGGGAAAGCCGGCACTGGCGGAAGGTTTGCTGGGGGACGGGGGAAAACGGCGCGCGAGCTACTATGCTTTGCGGATGGGAATTCGGGCTTTGCAAGGGGGTAGGGCTAGCTTTTTTCCGATCGCTAATAGTTCCGATTTAATGGCAGTTGCAACTCTCGATTCTAGTAAGAATGTTTACTTGCTGGCTGTCAACGATCGAGCAAAATCTTATACTGTTCGTGCCGATATTTCAGCTTTAATCGAAGCTGGTAATGGGACGGTGCGGGAGTTTAGTTTGAAGTCAATGGATGAGGTTGTTAGCAGCTTGACCCTGAAGGGTGGTAAGGCGACTTTTTTGGTGCCGGGGAACAGTGCTATTCTCATCAAGTTCGTTAGCGCAGCCCTCGAAGAGGATCGCCCGAATTGAATGTCAAATTCTCGGAGTTCAGAATTGGGATAAGATAGAATTAGTTACGATCGCAATTATTTATTTTGTGCACTCGAACCCTCGAACCCTTAATTAGACAGTTGAAATATCTAAATCGTGTTGTGATTCCCCTCCTGTCGCTGGTAAATTGGTAGCGTGTAAGTATCTTGCCTCCAACAGAATCCGATCGAGAATTCCCTTGAGCGCGAGAAGGTAGCCGAAGTCTAGACATCGCAGAAATTCTTGCTCGTAAACCCGCAGTAGTTAGGTTAGGCGAGGAATTGCCGGCCAGTCTTCATGTCCGCCCTCTGCTAGATAGCATTGGTTCTGACTTTCAGCGCCCGTCAATTGTCAGGATTTGGCACGGAATTAATTTTTAATGCCAAGATGCTGATAGTAGGGGTGATTTTAATCTTACAGAAACTTTGATCGCGCACAGGTAACCTCGCGCGCAAAGCCTCTCAATCAACCTGCTGCTTGCGACGATCGGGTTTTTCCAACAAATATCACTCTTATGCCCGCTGATGTTTATTCCCTCTCTCAGTCAGGTCATTAACCGCCATCCCCTCACCGTCACCCCTGGGACGCCCGTAGAAGAGGCGATCGAGCTGATGAGCAGCACAGGAGCCAGTTACGTCCTTGTGGTAGAACCGCGCGGAAATTTTCAACTGGGAAATCCCACCAACGGGACTTCCCCGCAGTCGCGGGAACAGTTAGGTTTCTACAAAGGCCTACCGCGTGCGCTACACGCAGGTGCTAACAGGCTCAGTCTCAACGGCCTCAACGGCTCAAAAGCCGACGATACCGGTGGCCAGATGGTGCTGGGGATTTTTACAGCGCGAGATGTCGTACAGCTAAATTCGATCGGCGCTGCTTTGAGGGGATTTGCGATCGAGCAAATCATGATCAGAACCGTAACTGTAGCCCGAGAATCGGAAATTCCCGACTTTTTTGCCTTAGCCAATCTGCTGGACAAACATCTGATCGGGCATTTACCAGTCGTCAACGACGCTGAAGAACTTGTCGGTTTAATTAGCTCTCAAAGCTTGGTACAACTGTTGCAGGAAATTGGGGAATCGCCACAACCCATTAGCAGCCATTCGCCACCTGCTTCGCCCTTGCCATTTCCTCCGCCACTGCCAATTTTACATCCGAAATTAGAGATCCCCGCAAATTTAATTAAACTCGATCAAATCCCTCAAATCGCAGCGTCGCGAATTATTCACGCTCCGGCTACTGCTTCAGTTCGCTATTTGGCGCAACTGATGTTCCGACACAATGTTAGCTATGTATTAATCACTGAAACCCCGGAACCAAACTCGAATGGTGCAGCTCAAAATGCCAAATTTACAAATCCCAACCTCCACAAACTGGTTGGGGTGGTAAGTTCGCGGGACATCGTGCAGTTGCAAGCCACGGGGAGAGACTCTAGCAGAATTAAAGCAGGAGCGATTTGCAGCAGTTCGCCAGCCCTGGTACGATCGCACTCTACCCTCGAAGCAGCCATCGCCCTGCTGCGAAAACACTACTGCCAGTTACCTCTATTAGTCATCAACGACAGCAATCACCCGATCGGGATTGTCAATCCTCAAACTATCCTGTTACAAGCACTGGACTCAAAATCTCTGCATTCAGGCTTGCTCGCTTTGCAGCGCCAGCTAGAATCTAGCAACGCGCAGTACAAAAAACTCTTGGCCCAAATACAAATTCCGGCAGCCAATCCCTACCCAGATGCAGAAATTGCTCAAAACAGTAGCGTCGCGCAGCCCCCAAATCTCCCCGCTACCGTCAACAATCAGGGGATTTGGGATTGGAATCTCGAAACAGATGAGTTTTTTTATTCGGCGCGATGGCAAGAAATGCTCGGCTACAAAGAAGGGGAAATCTCGAATCGGCGATCGGAATGGTGGAGTCGCATCCACCGAGACGACATTGACGGAGTAAAGGCAGCTTTAGAAGATCACTTCGCACAAAAAACAGCGGATTTTGCAGCCGAATATCGAATGTACTGCAAAGACGGCAGCACTGTCTGGGTGCTGAACCGAGGTCAAGTTTTGCGTAGCGCTACGGGCAAACCGCTGCGGGTAGTCGGAACTCATACAGATATTACTCCAAACCAGCAGTTAGAACTCAAAAACTCCGATGGCGTCGAGGAATTCCAAGTATTTGATGCTTTGAAAGCAACAGTAATTTTCCAGATGGATGCGGCGGGGATTTGGACATTTCTCAACCGTGCTTGGACTGAAATAACGGGTTTTTCGGTGGCTGAAAGTTTGACAACTAATTTTTTAGATTGGGTGCATCCAGATGAGCGCTCGCATTGTGAAAATTTATTGGAGTCTTTGCTGTCTGGTAATTCACCATTTTATCGGCGAGAACTGCGATTTAAATACAAGTTGGAATCTGGCAAAAACGAATTGGGAATTCAGATTGATTCAGGCTTTGTTTCAGTTGAAATATTTGCCCAAGTCCGGCTGAATTCCCAAGGTGAAATACTGGGAATTTTAGGGACTTTGCACGATGTCTGCAACCGCGTTGAAGGAGTTGAGGAACTGCGGGAAAGCGAGCGGGCAATTCGATCGCTCTACGAGGTAATGGTAGGCTCGTCCGGCTCTTTTGACGAGCGAACGGCCCGGTTGCTGGCAATGGGTTGCAGTCAGTTTGGGATGGATATCGGGCTGTTGGGCAGGGTTTTGGGCGATCGCTACGAAGTGCTCGCGGCTTATGTACCGCAAGATTTTCCCTTCGGATTTGCTAAAGGAGACGGTTTTTCTTTAAGCAGAACCTTCGAGCGAGAGGTTTTGCGATCGATCGAACCTATTTCGATCGAATCAGCCGGCACTACTCAGTGGAAGCAGCATCCCGCTTACGCCGTGCGGAGGTTGGAGGCTTTTGTCGGCACCAGGGTAATAGTTCAAGGGCGAGTTTTTGGCACCTTGAGCTTTACTTCCCGCACCCCTAAATCTCCTTTAAAACCGCTGAATTTTGAAATTTTAAAGCTGATGGGCAATTACATCGGGGCGGAAATTGCCAGGGAAGAGCGAGAGCGAACTTTGCAGCGACAGTACCAGCGCGTCTTGCTGCTCAAACAAATTACTCAAAAAGTGCGATCGACCTTAGACACTCAAGAAATTTTTCAGACTACCGCCACCCAAATCGGCCGCGTATTCGGCGTCAATCGCTGCACAATTCACACCTATCTTTCCCAACCTTATCCCCACCTTCCTTGCGTCGCAGAATACCTAGAACCAGGTCACGAATCGGCTTTAGATTTAGAACTTTCTGTCACTTACAACCCCTACACCGAAAAACTACTCGCAGAAGATATCGCCCTGGCATCTCCCGACGTGTTTGCCGATCCTTTGCTCGAATCTTCCGTACCAATGTGCCGCCGCATCGGATTAAAATCTATGTTGGCGGTTCGCACTTCCTATCAAGGAGAACCGAATGGCATTATTACTTTGCACCAGTGCGATGCAACTCGCCAGTGGACTCCCGACGAAATTGAACTCTTAGAAGATGTTGCCGCTCAAGTCGGAATTACCTTAGCTCAAGCACTACTCTTAGAAACGGAAGTTCAGCGCCAGCGACAGTTAGCAGAGCAAAATGAAGCTTTGGAGCAAGCGCGAGAAGCGGCCGAAGTAGCTAACAGAGCTAAGAGCGAATTTTTAGCAACTATGAGTCACGAAATCCGCACTCCGATGAATGCGGTAATCGGGATGACGGGTTTGCTGCTGGATATGCAACTAACTCCAGAACAGCGGGATTTTGTTGAGACAATTCGCACCAGTGGCGATGCTTTGCTAACTATTATTAACGATATCCTCGACTTTTCCAAGATTGAATCGGGTAAAATGGATTTGGAACGCAGCCCCTTCGATCTGCAAAACTGTATAGAAGAATCTCTGGAATTGCTAGCTCCTAGAGCGTCGGAAAAAGGTTTAGAGTTGGCTTATTTTATTGATGATTCTGTTCCGAAAAACATTTTAGGAGATGTCACAAGGCTGCGCCAAATCTTAGTAAATCTGCTGGGCAATGCAGTTAAATTTACAGAGTCTGGAGAAATTGTTGTCTGCTGTACGGCTCGGAAAGTTGAACAATTACCTGCTAAGAGTTCGCCGGAAATTAGCAATATTCTAGAGCCGCAACCGCTAGCAATTAACCAGGGAAAGTTGGCAGGTAGGAGACTATACGAGATTCAATTTGGTGTCCAAGATACGGGCATTGGCATTCCGCCAGACCGGATCGATCGCCTGTTTAAAGCTTTTTCGCAGGTAGACGCCTCGACAACGCGACATTACGGCGGGACTGGGCTGGGATTGGCTATCAGCCAACGTTTGAGCGATATGATGGGCGGTAAAATGTGGGTTGTCAGTCAGGTAGCTCCGGGCAGTTCCAAGTCTCAACCTGCTGTTTCTGCGATCGGACAAAGTACGGCAGGAATCCCACCTGCGGGATTTTCTGCACCGTCGATATCGGGTTCCGGTTCGATTTTTTATTTCACGGTGATTGCTGAAGCTAATCAAAACGCGGCTGAAGAAAAAAAACCGGAATTTACTGTTGGGAAGCGTTTGTTAATTGCCGAGAATCATGCCATTAACCGCCAAGTTTTGATCCGGCAAGCTGAGGCTTGGGGCATGATACCCATGGCTGTAACTTCGGGCGCTGAGGCTTTGGAAATCATCAAAGAAAACTCGGCGATCGATTTGGCTATTTTGGCGATGAATCTACCAGATATGGACGGTGTGGCTTTGGCTGTGGAGATTCGGAAATTTGAGCTGAGCAATTTATCTAGTGGCGACGCGCTAAATCCGAATGTCATCAAAGTTAAAAGCCCTCGCAAAGTTACGCTACCTTTGGTGCTGTTTACTTATTTGAGCAAGGCGGAAGTTTGGAAAAAACTTGAAACTACAGAAGTACATTTTTCGGCGTTTTTAACTAAGCCTCTAAAACAGTCCCAGTTTTATAATGTATTGCTGCAAGTTTTTGGGTATGTTGCTGGTAGAAGCAGCAAGGGAGAACTTTCAAATGTGGCGACTTTGACTTCGGGATTGAAGTATTTTGAAAATTCTCAAGAACAGCACCGCGCGCAGCGGACGCCTGCGGTTTTGAGGCAGGTTCCGAGCAATTCAGCCCCACACGATCCAAGTAATGCTAATCAGATTCGGATTTTGCTGGCAGAGGACAATGTGGTGAATCAAAAAGTCGCTACGCATTTGCTCGACAGGATAGGATATCGGGCGGATATTGCGGCTAATGGCTTGGAGGTTTTGGAGGCGTGCAAGCGGCAATCTTACGATGTTGTGCTGATGGACGTGCAGATGCCGGAGATGGACGGTTTGGAAACGACGCGCCGCATATGTGCGGAATGGCCAGCTAACAAGAAGCCGAGAATTATTGCGATGACGGCTAATGCCATGCAGGGCGATCGCGAAAAGTGTCTAGAAGCGGGTATGGACGATTATATTACTAAGCCCGTGCGCCGGGAAGAGTTGGCCCTCGCCCTCAGCAAGTGCCAACCTCTGCGTCGGGATGAATTGAATGCCGTTACTGAACCAAAAAATCCAGATATTTCCGATCAAAATGGCAGTCATGTTACTAGACATTCGAGCGTTCAACCGCCAGCAAATTCTCCGATTAATTTTGAGGTTTTGCACAATCTCCGCGAGCTAGACGATGAGGACGATCCGGATTTTTTGGGGGAGTTGATTAAGATATATTTGTTAGACGCACAGCAGCATTTAGAAACAATTAAGGAAGCTATTTTTCTAGGTGACGCTGACAGTTTGAAGCTAGCTTCTCACACGCTGAAGTCGAGCAGCGCCAATTTAGGAGCGGTGTCTTTTTCGGAAGTATGCAAGGAGTTGGAGTTGATGGGCCGCGTGGCGGTTGAGTCTGGAGGGGAACAGGTTTTTGATGCGAGGGCGGCGCGCGATCGCCTATTGGAAGCCGAAGCTGAGTGGGAAAAGGTGCGATCGGCTTTTGAGACGGAATTGAAAACGGGGAATTTGCGATCGCAAATGGGGTAATTTGTTATTTGTTGGTTGTTATTTGTTAGTTGTTATTTGTTGGTTGTTAGTTGTTAGTACAGTGCGAGCGTCCCCGCTCGCGTGCTTGTACAAGCACGCGAGCGGGGACGCTCGCACTACCATAAAAAATGCTTCTTGCAAAACTGAGATGCTCCCAGTTTCAATAACCAATAGGGTGCATCTCTTTTTTGCAAATATATTCGTAGGGGCGAAGCATTCCGGCAGTAAATCTCTGGCGATCGCTAATAAATTGTCTGCCGGAATGCTTCGCCCTTACAAAATTGAGATGCACCTAACCAATAACCAATCACCAATGCCCAATTCCCAATTCCCAATGCCCAATTCCCATATTTAACTTTCACCTAAATAGGCTTTGCGAACAGTTTCATTTGACTGCAAATCGCTAGCACTACCAGCCACTACAACCTCACCAGTTTGGATCACATAGCCGCGGTGGGCTACACTTAAAGCCATGCGAGCGTTTTGTTCCACGAGTAAAATAGTTGTACCTTCAGCATTAATATCGCGGACGATCGCAAAAATTTGACTGACTAACATCGGCGCCAAACCCATACTCGGTTCGTCCAACAATAGCAAACGGGGGCGGGACATCAAAGCGCGGGCGATCGCCAGCATTTGCTGTTCCCCGCCGCTGAGAGTGCCCCCTTTTTGACTAATTCTTTCTCGCAAACGGGGAAATAAATTTAAAGCTTTTTCCATATCCGACTTGATACCCAGAGTATCGTTGCGTAGATAAGCACCCATTTCCAGGTTTTCTTGCACCGTCATCCGCGGAAAAATCAACCTTCCTTCCGGGCTTTGAGAAATGCCCAAACGGACGATCGCCTCTGTAGACAGCGATTCCAAAGGCTTACCCTCAAATAATACAGTGCCGCTGCGCGGGCGCAGCAATCCTTGAATCGTGCGGAGAGTGGTAGTTTTCCCCGCCCCGTTGCTACCAATTAAAGTCACAACTTCTCCCTCCTTAACCGTTAATGAGACTCCTTTGAGGGCGTGAATATTTCCGTAATAGGTATGAATATCTTGAATTTCTAGCATAATTACTCTTTGTCGGCTATCTTTATATAGATTTTAATCAAAACACGGACATATTTACCATTACCCGTTGGCATCTTCTTCTTTTCCCAAATAAGCCTCAATCACGCGAGGATCTGCGCGAACTTCATCGGGAGTTCCCTCAGCAATTTTAGTACCGTACTCCATTACACTCACGCGATCGCTAATTCCCATCACCACTTTCATATCGTGTTCGATCAGCAAAATACTCAAATCCAACTCATCCCGAATCCGGTAAATAAACCGAGTTAGATCGGCCGTTTCATTCGGGTTCATCCCCGCAGTCGGTTCGTCCAACAGCAAAACTTTTGGGTCAGATGCCAAAGCCCTCGCAATTTCCAATCTGCGCTGGTCGCCGTAGGAAAGGTTTTTTGCCAACTCCGGCGCTTTCTTCACGCCTAAACCGACAAAATCTAGCATAGTCAGCGCTTTTATTTTAGCTTCCCGTTCCTCCGAATTCACAGTCGGAGGGCGGAGGATTGCACCCAACAAACCAGCTTTTAAACGGCAATGTCTGCCTACTAAAATATTATCCAACACAGTCATGTTGTTGAACAATCGGATATTTTGAAAAGTTCTAGCAATCCCGAAAGTTGTCAGGCGATCGGGCGGTAAACCTGTGATATTTTTATTTTCCAGTACCAACTGGCCCGCACTCGGTTTGTAGATGCCGGTCAGCATATTAAAGAATGTGGTTTTACCCGCACCGTTGGGGCCAATCAAACTGGCGATCGATCCTTTTTCTAAGGTTAAGCTGACTTGATTTACCGCAGTCAAGCCGCCGAATCGCATTGTCAGTTGCTGTGCTTCTAATAGTGACATTTTGGTTGTGTTTCCTAATATTAGTTAAGCTGTGATACCAATTTTTTATGAGGGTGCATAGAATCTGATCCCCCCTAACCCCCCGAATAGTCGGGGGGGCCAAGAGTTACTCAAAGTCCCCCGACTATTCGGGGGATGCGAGGGGGATCGGGATATGTGCAACTTCACATTAAATTGGTAAGAGAGTTCGGATTCTATATAATACCAAATCTGATCTGTTAAAGTGCGTCAGCTTGGCTGTGGTGGGATGCTCGTTACGACAAGGAAAAATTAGGGCCTCGGAATGCGTTACATAAAGTCTTAGGCTAAGCTTTATAACTGGGTTTCAGCTTAACGACGACAAAAAGGGTGGAAAATTAAATTACACTGATATTTGGTCGCGGGCGATCGGCTACTATAGTAGGGGGTATTGTTGAGGTCGGAATTATGATGAAGCTTGGTTTGCTGGTGCGATCGCAAAACCTCTCCGCAGAAAAATCTCCAAACAACGACTTAGGAATCGGAAAAGTTACCGAGCTATCCTACTCTACAGCAACGGTTGAATACTTCTGCTCGATCGGGCAACGCCTAGAAAAAATCTTACCCTTAACTTCGCTTTCTAGAGTTCGACTCCCGCCTCAGACACGATGTTACATCCAGCCAGAAAACCAGGATACATGGATAATTGGTCGAATTTTTGACTGGGACGAAGATAAAAGTCTGTATCGCATCGATCTACCCGATAAAAAGATAGCATTAGTTGCCGAACAGGAAATTTACGTTCGCTGCAACCTACCCATCGATGATCCCATCGAAATTCTAGCGATGAAAGGTCAGGAAACGCCTTACTTTCACGATCGGCGTTTAGCTTTTGTCCGGTGTCTGATCCAACAGGGCGCCGTCAGTCGCGGGATGACAGGGCTGATTTCTGCCAATATTGACCTTTATCCCCATCAAGTTGAAGTTGTCCGCCGCGTGCTCGAAGACCCGATTCAACGCTATCTTTTAGCTGATGAAGTTGGACTGGGAAAGACGATCGAAGCAGGTGCTATTCTGCGCCAGTATCTCCTCGATGAACCCCAGGGACGTGCAGTGGTAATTGTACCGCAATACCTGCGGGAACAGTGGCTTCAAGAATTAGAAAATAAATTCTATCTCTCTGACTTTCTCTCTGAATTTGCCGATCGCGTCCAGGTACTTGCTGTAGAGGATGTCGATCGAGTCAGCCCGAATGCCGCTTTGGGCTTCCTGATTTTAGATACCCTGGAAACTTTATTCGGAAAACCCGGCCCGTTTCAAGTGATATCTGCCGTGCAATTGCGACCAGAACCCTCTTACTGGTTTGCTTGGTGTCAAAGTGCAGAAATCAGAAAACAGCGACTAATTGAAGCTGTTTATCATCTCCCTCGCCCTCTGATTGTTTACGCCACCAAACGCGAAGATGTCAGGCGGTGGCAACAGGATTTGTTGCGTGCTGGATTCAAGCGGTGTGCGATGATGACCGGAGAATCTAGCACAACAGAATGCTCTCAACTGATTCAAGACTTGCGCGAGAGACGAGTTGATATAGTAGTTGCTACTTCGGCTTTCGGATTGGGCGTCGATCAGTCAGATGTTCGAGCCGTAATTCATGCCTGCATCCCCGAAACTATCGATCGATTCTATCAAGAAGTCGGTCGCGGAGGTCGAGACGGCAAGGCTGCAATTTCCCTCGCACTGCATACCGATGAAGACCTAAAAATTGCCAAGTATCTTAACGAAAAATCTGCAATTACGATCGAACGGGGTTTGCAGCGGTGGGAAAGTATGTTTCTCAAAAAAGAACCCTCGATCGATGGTCGGTTTCGCGTTCTTGTCAATATTCCTCCATCTTTACAACTAGCAGATATTGACATGAACAGCGAACAGAATCAGGCTTGGAACATCCGCACTTTAACGCTGATGAGTCGGGCAAGTTTAATCGAAATGGATGCCGATCGACCGCCGCTTATCAAAAATTTTGAATCGAAAGACGCTTATCAAAAAGCTTGGGAACTGCACCGAGAATCCCGCTTTATTCGGATTCTAGATGAATCCCATCTGAAAAAACAAACCTGGGAACAGAAAGTAGAACCAATTCGCCAGCAAAGCCAAAACAGGAGCTATAAAAACTTGGAATTGATGCGCGAGGCTTTGCGATCGGAACGCTGTATTTCGGAAATCTTAGCTGAAGCTTACACTATAGGCGATCGTGCAATACCAGAACCGAGAAAGCAGGTGATAGTTTCTCGTGCTTGTGGCGGATGTCCTGTTTGCCGAAAAAACCGGGAATCAATATTTTCGGGAATTATGCCCGCGCCGATATCTGTATGGCAAAACCCTAAACTTTTTGTAGGTAAAGAACTAGAACGATTGCTAGCAGGAGATAAATTAATGCTGATTTTCTATGAATCTATGGAGGAGAAAAGTTGGAAACGCAAAAGCCCTCAAGTTTTTCAATGGTTGACGGAGCAAGGAATTAAGAATTTAGTTGTTACTCGCGAATTTCATAGTACATTAATTAAAGAACCAAATCTAATCCCAGATGCTTTTATATTTTTGTTTGAAAAATACCAACCCATTCTGATGCCGCGCATTCCTACCCTGATCTTTCATCCACCAGGAAAGGCTATTCCTGAGAAATATCTGTCACCAAACAGAACTTCTGACGCGCCGCTGATTATCGTGCTTCCGGTAGATACAGCAGATCCCAGTCGCAATGACCGCAAGCTAATTGATATTTTTCCAGGTAAATATTTTATGTTTAACCACTTTTGTACGGAGGTGAATTTATGAGCGTATTAAAAACTGCTTTGGCTGCTCCTAGCCGAATGCGAGGCATATTTAGATATTTACTTCAAGCACCCAAACAGCGAGAAAACAGGGAAAAACTCACTGGGTTGCTTTCTCCCGATAAATTATCAGAAGGGAGAAACAAAGGTGCGGAACATCCGATGTTTGATGCTGCACTGCGAGAAAGTATCAAGTGCGGTTTATTAATCGAAGAAAACGAGGATATTGCTATAAATTTTAATCTTACTGAAGAAGCTCGACATCCTCAAACTGGCGATAAGTTGTTGCCGGATACGCTGGTACAGCTATTTTTCGCTTCTGATAATGAAGATGAAGCAGATTTAGGCAGGTTAATAGCATGGTATTTAGCCCAAGATATTTATGATGCTCCCGATACATGGGAAAAAGTAGAACAGCTTGTCGCAGAGCAGGGAGTTGCTGAGTCTTTAGATTTGAAAATATCCAGTAATACTTTGTCCGGTCAAGTCGAGGATTGGATGTGTTATTTTGGGTTTGCTTGGAGTCATGCTTTAGGAGGAAACAAAAGAATAGTTGCCGAGCCAACTGCTTACCTCAAACGCAATTTAAAAGAGTTATTTCAAGGAGAAGTGCAAGCTAAACTTTCGATCGCAGATTTCGTCGATCGTTTAGCCGAAAAATGTCCTCTGTTTGAAACTGGCAAATTTCGAGAACAAGTTGAGGATAAAATCGGTTCTCGCTTGCCAAATCATTTATCAACTAGCACAGCTTTTGCTTTATTCCGCCTTCAGGATGATGGCTGCATCCAGCTTATAAAAGAGTCGGATGCCGATTTATTCATCCTTCCAATTGGTGACAAAGAAGCAGGATTTTCTCATATTATTTGGACGGGAGTAGAACTATGACTTTTACAAAATTTGTTTGCTGGGATGTCGATCGCGTTCGCCGCGTGATGGGTGTGGAAGCTACCCAAACGGCAGATAGTATATTTCTGGCAACTCACCATCCGATCGCCATGTACCGCCAGGAACTTATCGAAATACCGTCGCAAGTTCGCTACAGTGAGGAACAATTTCTGAAGGATTTTCTGGCAGAACAAGATTTCGCTTTCGTACCAGTTTTAGGAAGTTCTGGCACAGGAAAATCTCACCTGATTCGGTGGCTAGCCGCCAATATTGAATCGACACAAAAGCGTCGAGTTTTGCTGATTCCCAAAATAGGAACGAATCTCAAAGATATTATCAGTTTAATATTAGAAGGGATGGCAGGAGCCACCTTCGATGAATACCGGCAGCGTTTAAATCGAGCCACTAGCACCTTGACTGAAGCACAAGCGCGGGAACAAACTCTGAATCAGCTTGCTGCTGCGGTTGGCCCAAATGGTCGGGGCGATCGCACTAATCTTTCTGATGCACAAGATTACCTAGTTGATGTAATTGACTCTTTTTTATACGATCCATTTTTCCGAGAACACTGGCTAAAGGATGAAGGTATTATTCATCAATTAGTTATCCACATTCTCGGACATCGAGATACGGTAGAAATTGTGGAAGAACGGCGGCAATTTTCGCTTGAGGACTTGCCTCTAAATGTTTTAGACTTGCAAAAAGCTGGGGAGCGATCGCGGGAATTTTATAGCTTGTTAATCGGCGATGATGATATCCAAAAGGAAACTGTAGATTGGTTGAACCGACATTTAGATGAAGCGATCGCTCAGGTTTTGAGCCTCGGGCGGGAAGACTTGCAAAGATTAATGCGAGAAGTTCGCGAAACTTTAGCCGAAGAAGGAGTAGAATTAGTTTTGCTAATTGAAGATTTTGCGAAATTTCAAGGAATCGATCGCGAAGTTTTAGAAGCTGTTTTAGCGAGGCCGCAACAAGCCGGAGGCAAATCTTTGTGCGCGATCCGAACGGCGCTAGCTTGTACTACGGGCTATTTTGACGGTTTGAGGTTAGATACTGTAAAACAGCGGATTACTTTTAGCGTTAATCTCGATGTCGGTACAGTTGGAAAACAACAATCTTTAGTGAATTATGCAGATATCAAACAATTTGTGGCGCGATATCTCAACGCGGTGCGTTTGGAGGATAAAATAATTCAAGATTGGGCTAAGTCTCGCAATGATGAAGATTCAGATAAAGCAGCTTTAAGTAGTGCTTGCAGTGAATGCGAACACAAACTAGCTTGTCATGCAGGTTTTGGAGAAGCGGACGGTTTTGGTTTGTATCCCTTCACGCCTGAAGCCTTAGAGCAGATGCTTGCTAGGGTAAACCCCGAAACTTTTAAACCTCGATTTTTGATTAAAGATGTTCTCAAGTGGACGCTAGAAAATTCTATTTCCGATCTTCAGCATGGAGAATTTCCTGCTATTTCTGTGCGGGAACATTTTGGTAAGATGCGTCTGAGTGCAATGGTTCAGGCAGATATTAAAGCCAAAGACCAACAAAATTACGATCGCCGCCAAACTCTCCTAGATTTGTGGACTGATAGTAACGAGCTTTGCGATTTGCGCCCGGGAATTCACTCTGCATTCGATCTTCCTGCACTGGGCCTGAAGGTACATTCGACTAAAGTTTCACCATCTGTTTCGCGGGCTAAAGAGTCTAGAACTTCGGTTAATAATTATCAAGTTGAGGCGCAATCTCAAACTGAAAAAGTTTCGGAAAAGCTGACGAATCAACTGCAAATTCTCGATCGCTGGAACAACCAAGATATTCTCCCGCAAGATATCGGTGGAGAACTGCGACCGTTGATTTACTCAGCGATCGGCGAGCGGATAGAATGGGACACAGAAATGCTGCTTAAGGGGAGTTTTGCTAGTAGTGGGACAACATACTTTAAAAGCAGAAATATTACTTTTTTCAGTCCAAAAGTGACAAGGGAGACGATTTCTGGAGTTAAATTATCTCTTCCCCTTAATCCTGATGATGCAGATGAGTTTCGAGAAAGCGCGATCGCCTTTCAAGCCATTTTGCAGTACAATCATTACAAGCATTGGAAGTTCCCCGAGGGCGATCGCTACTTCCGCACCTACGCCAAACAACTGGAAAGATGGAGTCAGTATGTTGTTGGCCAGATTCGCCTGTATCCCCGCGAGTCTGGGGAACCCTGGAGTCCTGTACCTGCGGCAGTTGAGCTACTGGCGATCGCAGCAACAATGGCCGGAAATCCTGCAAATTCGATGGAAGATTTGATTAATAGTTTGTTTCTCGACTTAGAAGCAAAAGATTTAGAAAATCGTTCAGCTAACTGGAAAAAGCTATTTAATAGCTTGAAAAACCAGCGCGAGGCTTTACTAGAAATTGTTACCAGCCGCACGGCTTGCACAAAAGGAAGTTCTAAACAATTTCAGATTATTGATGTTGTACAAATCCTCGATCCATTGCAACAGGTTAGCAAATCTTGGCAACTTCAATGTGAAATTCCGGTCGATGTTCGAGAAAAGTTTCCCGAAATCAATAAAGCGCGTCAAGCTGCGGATGAAATGCTAGAAACAGCGATTCAAGAAGAGTGCGATCGGCAACTTGCTGTTTACAATTCTCTCATATCTGAATTAGGAGAAGACATCAAGAAAAAAAATGTTATCGATTTAGTCAAAAAGGCGATCGATAGTTCAAAAGAAGCTGGTGTATTTCGAGGGAGAAAGAGTGGCGATGACCTAAAATTAGTATTGGAACAGTTTAAACGAGTTGGGCTTTCTAGCTATTTAGAAACAATGAAGCGCGTGCAAGCTGAGAAAGATAATTCAGATAGCAAACCGAGCAAGCTGCTTAAATATCTCAGCGAAAATCATCAAAAAGCAATGACAGAAGCTTCGGAATTTCTCGGAAACACTAACAATTTTCTTGATGCTTCTATAAGCGATGTCAATAACCAGATTGAACTACTAGAAAGGTCAGGTGGCGCGACAGTAGAATCTTGCCATAGAGCTATTCAAGATGGATTGGCTAGACTGCGAAATCTAATTACTGAAATTAAAGGATAGATAATATGCTTGTCGAAAAATCCACTCAACTGATTGAGTTATCTCAAAAAAGAATTAATCTTCAGAGGTATGCAACTAATCTTCAAGGCTTTCAATCTCGACAACAACAAATCGAGCAAGCTGTCGCTGGAACTCTACCTCTCGTTCAATGTTTGAGAGCTTTTCATCAAAGAGGACTTGCTAATTTTGCTTTAGCTCAAAAAGCAGATACCCTACTGATATTTATTACGGATGTTGAGGCAGAATTTAAAGCAGATCCTGAGTGGATCATAGACAATAAAAATTTTAACAAAAAGAATTTCACTACTAGGATAGAGCAATTGCAAAAAGCTCTAGAAGACCAATTGAGTCAAGCTTGGCAGTGCTATCGAAATCAAAATAAGCCCAGCACTAATCATGAAATCCTGAATTTATTGGATAAAGTTTCGGCATTTAAGCCAACTGTTCAACGGATTAGAAGTTTAGATTTGCAAATTCGGGAGTCTAACTCAATTCCCCAAAGCATTGAGGATTTTGAGAAAGTCGATCGGCTAATTGAGCAATTAAAGCAGTGCTGGGATGGCTTAAATGCTGATGAGGTTCCTGAAGCAGTGCTTCGTTTTCTGAGAGTTGCTGCTAATGAGGGTGCTACCCTGAGTCTTTTAACGCCAGAGGTAAAAGATTGGTTGGCTAAAAACCGTCTGATTGATTCTTTACGAATTCGCTTGACTTAATTATGTTATGTTCGATATTTTAGACTGCATTTTCTAACGTACAAACAAAGTAGAATTTTAATAGATTAGATTCTAGGGAACGGTGAGGGCGGTATTGTTGGTGCAACTCCGCAGTTGAGAAGTTGTCAATAATTTTGAGTTGGAGTTCTTCAGTCAAAGTTTCAATATTTTCAAATCCAGTAATCCACGGCGCATACATACTTTCGTATTTATCGATGTAATCATTGATATCTTGGTAGCCCGTGGTTCTTGCAATCACCTTTTCCGACATATAATCAAAGGACAACTTGAAAGATTTAACATTGTCGCGAATTTTTTCTAATACAAATATGACATCTTTCTTGGCAAGTAAGGTAGTGTTACCTTCCCATAAAAAGTATGTAGCTTGCTCAAAATCAAAATCGTTCTGTTTCAGCAAAGCGATTAAATCATCTTGCACGTAATCGCCGGGAATGTAGCGGACATTGGCTGTAACTTTGTTAGCTTTGAGAGTTGAGGCTTTTAATTCAAGTGTCGCGCGATCGTCTATTTCCCAATAAGCCACTGATTCTCCATTCATTCTCGCAGCGCGAGTATCCAAACCCGATCCTAAAATCACGACTTGCTTGCAGCCTGCTAAAATTTGATTTGACAACACATCGTCAAAATATTTAGTACGCAACTTAATCATTTCTTTAGCCGCCGGAGAGTTTTGAGCTATTTCGCCCGCAATTCTTTTTGTTTCCTCATTCAGCCAAATTTTGACTACATTGTCGGTGTAAAGAGGAGCAGTTTCTGCATTTTCTTCTGCTCTAAATTCTGCGACAACAAAAGCAGTTGCTGTTACATTCTTACTCATTGCTCATTTTCCCCCTTAACTATTAGATATTTCCAGAAAGTCCTTTCTTGAACAGGCAAGATGCCTGTTCCACAAGAATTATTGGATGGATCTATTGATTTCTCGCATCTGCTAAAGTCTGATTGTTCGCCTCAGCATCATCATGCAATTCTGCTTGATGAATTTTATCGGGAATCAGCCCTTCCGGCCGCACGATCATCATCACAACTAAAGTTAAACCGAAGAGAAATAAACGCATTTGAATCGGGTCTAAACTGGTGGCGAGAAAGTCTGCTAACTGCGGAATTGCTATTCTCGGCAACACAAAAGTATTCATAAAACCTTTGAGGACTTGGGCGAGTTGGGGTAGATAAAGCCGATCGGCAGACATGATAATGATACCGCCCAAAATCACGCCTGTCATGTTGCCCAAACCGCCTAAAATCACCATGCACAGGATGATGACGGAGACTGAGAAATCGAAGACGCTGGGAAAAATGGCGCTGATATAAGCTGCGTAAAATGCGCCTGCAAACCCCGAAAATGTCGCTCCCATTGCAAAAGCCGAAAGTTTGGTTTTGACGAGGTTAATGCCCATGGCACTCGCTGCTAATTCATCTTCGCGCATGGCATTCCATGCCCTTCCCAAACGGGAATCTTGCAGCCGCGAAATCATGAAATATGCGAAGACAACTAGCAGCAAAATTAGGTAGTACCAGGGAAAGTAGTTACCGGTGCTGAATGTGCCGACGATCGGGAGAGATGGACGCCCGATCGGGTTTATGCCCGCTTCGCCGCCGGTGAGGTTAAAAGGTCGATCGCACCCAACGAGACAAAGCACCAATTCCGGCTTACCCAAAACAGCAGCGACTATCTTCGAGATTGGTTCGTCGATGCGAATCGCGGTTAAATTTCTAAATACCACCGGAATAATTTCACCAAAGCCGAGGGTGACGATCGCCAAATAATCGCCCTTGAGTCGCAGTGTCGGAATACCGAGGATAACGCCCGATAGGCCAGCTACACCAGCGGCGATCGGCAAAACCACCCAAAAGTTCCAAGCAATATTTACCTGTCCCGAAGATAGCAAAGCCGTCGTGTAAGCGCCGATCGCAAAAAACGCCGCATATCCCAAATCCAACAAGCCCGCAAAACCCACAGTAATATTCAAACCCAGCGCCAACATAATAAAGATTTGAATCTGTACTACCGTAGCAATCCAGCCGGTCTTAGCCTCAAGATCGATAAACGGAAACAGAATTAAGATAAAAGCTAATGTTACCAGAGTAGCCTGTCGCTGGCGTTCTCCCTGCAAACCCTGCAAAGCGCCCATTAACGTAGCTGTCAAAATTGCGATCGTCAAACTGCAAATTCCGTGCAGTAAAGTAGTCGGCAAATCCACCGCAGATTGACCAGAAAAAGGTCGAATCACAACTCCTTCGAGGACGCTAGCAACTAACAGCCAAACTCCCAATCCCAATCCGGCTAAACTGCCAATTGTCGCACCCATTTTCGGGTTGTTAACCTTCTGTTCCTGACCAGCCATAAAGCCTGCGGCTGTGCCCATCAGCCAGCCGATGACGGTGCCGCTCCAACCGCCGAATAGGAGGACTGTCAAAAAGGCGATCGCTCCTAGAATACCACTAGATTTAATTGCTTTGATTATTTTGTTTGACATAGAAGAAGGAAGAAGGAAGAGGGAAGAAGGAAGAGGGAAGAGGGAGTGATATCAAATTGGGAGCGGCTATCCCTCGGTTTGAAACCAGGGAATATTTAATGGGGCTACTGTATTGCACTCAATTGAGAAGTGCTATGTTACAAATAAACATAAATTTTAATTGTATCTATCGACACAACATTAAGTATTTTTTCAGTAATATAACTTAGCACGATCGCGGACTATTTTTTATCTTGAATATAAGATAATATACTTTAAGCTTTTGCTACACAGGTGCACGACACCTAGCCTGCTTGCTCTTCTTACATAATTTTCCTGCCTAGTATGCACAATAATCCACGAATTATCCACTTAACCGAGGTTTCGGCGACCGATTTCCCCACTTCCGACAACTACAGGTACAAGTGCCGCGTGCAGATGCTCTCCGATGAGGGACAACCTTTGTTGCAAAAGGATTCCTTTAGCCGCAAGCAACCAAGCTGGTTATTGGATCTGAAAAACAACGGAGACTGCACGATCGCCATTACCCTATGCTACCGGGAAGGAGATATTACTCTGCCCTGGCAGGATGCCGCAACGGTCACATTGGCGACGCAGGATTACCTCAATGGTGAAACCAGCGCCGAGTTAGAATTTCCGATCGCCAACTGGAATCTAGCACCTCAGTTGAAGTTGAAAACTCGCCTTACCCAAAGTACCAGTGACGTAAGTAGCAGCACGCTGACGCTGTTGGGACATTCGGGAAATCGTCGCCTCCACGCGCCAGCAAGTCAGAGCAACGGCCAAAATGAATTCGAGATGCCCGAAGCGGTTCCCCTCACACCGCAAGAGGAAGTAATTGTCAAAGACGTTTGGAACAAGCTGCGGGCGTGGAAAGAATTGCAAATGGAAAAGTTCTTGAAGCGCCTCTTGCTGGAGGCTCCAGAACTAGAGTACATCTTTGGGGATGCCCTCGACACCGTAAGCGACTACTTTTTTGAGTTGCTTGACTGTTGCGTACATCAGCTTCAGCCTTATACCCAGAACGTGATTTCGGAACCTCTGATGGGGGTGCCGGCAGAAAAAGGTGATAGCTTCGATAATGTTCAGGATTACGGAGCGCTGTTTGCCGATATGGGGATGCGTCCTCATCACTGGTTGAAAGCCCGGCAGGTGTGGATGTGGATGTTGCCGTCGATTCCGTACCTAGAAGAGTACGATCGCGAAAATCTAGCAAAAGGAACCCACTCCGCTGTTTACCGATTTTTCAACACCGATGTGATTGTCCCAATGGTAGAGGCGATGCGTCGCTACGAAGAGGCAATGCTTCCAGATGTCAAGCAACGCATGGCGGATTCTTTAACCATCCTCAGACAGAATACGCAGCAGATTGGAGAGGCATTTTTTCAAACTCTATTTGAAAAATACCCGTTCATGCTGCCTATTTTTGGACGGACAAACATGGATTATCTGTCCTTGAACCTGTTTGAGGTATTGGAATTTTTGGTTAACTGCTTCCACGGCGGCAGTAGAGACGAACTAATTCAAGATCTCCGCGTGTATATCTTTAATGAGATTGACACAGACGGGACTGGAACAATCTCTATTGAGGAACTCATCGATTACTCGCGCAAGTCCGGGCTATCCATCCCCATCAGCGAGTTGAACGATCTGTTTGCTCGCGTAGATGTCGATGGTAGTGGCGAGATTGACTTTGATGAATTTGAAGAGTTGATAGTCCAGCAGTTAGGAACCCAGGTGAGTATTGATGATATACCCTCCTGCGCCTATGCTGGTATGGTACAGGTATTGGTGCTCATACTTGAGAAGTATGTGCCAGACTTCACCCCTGAGTTAGGGCACGCATGGCAGACGTTGTTCGATCGCGTTATTAACGTGATGAAGTTGCCCAAGCTGAATGAGGAGCGATTTCTCAAAAAAGCCAAGCAGTATTTGAAGCAGATTGCTACCGAGCAAGAATGGGAACCGGAGGATCAAGCGCGGCGTTGGGTAGAAATCCAAGAGGAAGTGAAAGCCACAGGCACTTACACCCACACCTACGAAGAATTAGCCTATGGGGCACAGTTGTCGTGGCGCAATGCTTCCAAGTGTATTGCTCGAATTCAGTGGAATAATATGGTGGTGCGCGATCGCCGCTATGTCACCAACCCCGACGAGATGTTTCGCGAGTTAGAAGAACACCTGCGATACGCCACGAATGGGGGCAATATTCAAATTACGATGACCGTCTTCCGTCCCAAACAGCCGAAGGAACGCTGGGGCCCACGCGTCTGGAATTCCCAATTGATTCGCTATGCCGCTTACGAGCAACCGAACGGGAGTATTATGGGCGATGGCGCCAACTTTGAGCTCACCGCAGCAATCTTAAAACTCGGCTGGCAACCACCGGAACCACGCACACCCTACGACATCCTCCCCCTAGTGATTGAAGTCCCAGGAATGGAACCGAAATTCTATGAGTTTCATCAAGACGATGTACTGGAAGTGGAAATTGAGCATCCCACAATTCCAGAGTTCAAGTCCCTCGGCTTTCGGTGGTATGCCATCCCAGCCATCAGCAACTTCCGCATGGACATCGGCGGCATTACCTACGCCTGCCTTCCTTTCAATGGCTGGTACATGGGTACCGAGATTATGCGGGATTTCTTGGAAGATTGGCGCTACGACAAAACGGAGGACATCGCCAAAGTTCTCAAGCTGGATACCAGTTCTGAGCAAACGTTGTGGCGCGATCGCGTAGCATTAGAACTCAACATCGCTATCCTATACTCATTCCAAAAAGCTAAAGTTTCGATGGTGGATCACCAGACTGCCTCCAAACAATTCATCGCCCACGACTTGCGCGAAAAGAAAGCAGGGCGCGAGTGTCCGGCAGATTGGGGTTGGGTCGTACCACCCTCTGGAGGGAGTACCTGCCCAGTCTGGCATCACCAGATGCGCGACTTTTACCTAGACCCTGCCTATCACTATGGAGCCGATCGATGGACAGTGGAAGACGGCATTGACCTGGAAAAATTCATCACTACTACCGACGAGGACGACAACAAGCAAGACCGCATCCTGATTCTCTACGCCTCTGAAACAGGTACAGCCGAAGGCTTTGCGCGGAAAGCCTCCCGTCAACTCCAGCGCTACAAAGCGAAAGTGATGGCCCTCGATGAATACAATACCGATACCCTTGCCTCTGAAAAGCTCCTCCTAATCGTCACCTCCACCTTCGGTAATGGCGAAATCCCCGGAAACGGCCAAAAATTCCTTCAGTGGTTGAAGAAACAGCCTGCGGGTTCCCTCAGTGGGTTGAGCTATTCCATCCTCGGCATTGGCAGTACCGTTTACGAACACTTCTGTGCTGCGGCAATTTCGGTAGATAAAACACTCGCAAAGGCAGGGGCTAACTGCATTGTGCCGTTGCATAAAGGGGATGAAATTAAGGGACAGGCAGACACCTTCAAACAGTGGCTGGGACTCATCTCCCGCGTTTTAGGTGAGGATGTCACCTCCGCAGATGCCACAACCGCATCCGCCCCAAAACTCAACGTTACCTTCTTAAATGAGGCAGAAGCGGCAACCGTTGCCCCTCTAGCCGTGAGTGGAGATAAAGCCATCGAAGTTCCTGTCGTCGCAAATCAAGAACTGCTCCAAGAGGTGATTCCTGGTAGTCGTTCTACTCGTTATATCATGTTCGATATTTCCGATAGCAATTTGCAATACGAAACCGGCGATCACGTTGCTATTTATCCTTGCAATCCACCAGAATTAGTACAGCGGTTGTGCGATCGCCTTTCAGTCACCCCTAATACCTATTTCACAGCTAGTTACGTAACACCAGATGGCACTCAAATAGAAGACCAACCCCCCATTGCCGTCCCAACAACCGTAGGTCAGGTTTTCTCCGAAGAACTCGATCTAGCTTTGCGGGAACCCTTCAACGAACTGCTTACCTACCTGTACTCCGTAGCCCAAAATCCCCAGGAGAAACATCGCCTAGAAACCTGGCTGGAGATTCTCCGGCAGGTAGACGACAATGCCGACAGCGTTTTGCTCAAGAAAACGATCGCAGACAACTTCATGAGTGTTCTCGATCTATTTGATGAGTTTCCCTCAGCAGAGATTACCCTCGCCACCCTACTAGAGTTGCTGCCGAAGCAAAAGCCACGCCTATACTCGATTTCCTCCTCTCCCTTGCTCCATCCCCAGCACCTACAAATCACCGTTGGCGTGCTGCAAATCAAAACCGACGCAGGCAAAGTCCGTCAAGGACTCTGTTCCAACTACCTAGCTGGACTGGAACCCGGAGCGAAGGTTCGCATTGGTGTCCGTACTTCTAGCTTCCGTCCGCCTAGCGAACTCGATGCACCGATGCTGATGGTAGGACCGGGTACAGGGGTCTCTCCCCTGATTGCTTTCCTTCAGTACCGAGATGCCTTGTTGCAGCAAGGACAACCCTTGGGCGATGCTACCTTATACTTTGGCTGTCGCAATCACAGTGACTTCCTCTATCAGGAGCAGATGCAGACGTGGCAGAATCAAGGTGTACTTTCGGGTCTGGAAGTAGCATTCTCCCGTCTTGGAGACCAAAAGCTGTACGTGCAGAACCTCATGCAGCAAAACTCCCAGGATGTCTGGAAGCTGCTGAGTCATCCTAAGTGTCACTACTACGTTTGTGGGGATGCGAAGATGGCGGATGATGTGTTTGAAGTGATGCTCTCTATTGCCAAAACCGAAGGCGGTTTATCTCACATCGAAGCCGCCGTGTTCTTCGACAATATGAAGCAAGAAAAGCGTTTCACGAGCGATGTTTGGGGCGTGCAGTTGAACTTCAAACAAGCTATCAAACAGGTGCAAAAAGATAACTACTCTAAAGCCGAAGGGTGGCTAATTCGGGTGCAGCAGTCAAGTGACAGTGAAGCACCAGTCAAGGAATTGGCGCAACCGCTAACTGTCTAACATTTGGGACTGTTAGCATTAACAAAAGGAGCTGGAAGCGAGAAGACTTCCAGCTCCTTTTGTTAATTTTGTTTGAATTGATTGATATCAATTCCGGTTGCACCGGAATGATTGTTGACTGTTGACTGTTGACTGTTGACTGTTGACTGCTGCGATCGCTTCTGGATTTGCAAGCGTATATTTCAGGCGATCGCAAATCCGGTATGCTTGCGTACTTCAGGCGAATGAAACGCCAAAACAATGCAGTTTTCAGGAACACCACCCTCCAGTAATTCATCAGTAATGCCGTCTTCCATACCATCATAATGAATCCAGAGTTTACCGTTGCGAATTTCAACGTGAATGAGGCAATAGTGGAGTCGCTTGTGCCCCTCCCAGCCTTCAGTCATCAATAAAAAATCATTTCGGTCTTCGCTGACAATGACTTTGTTATTAATCTCGGCGTAATTGTAGGGTAGGCTGGCATAGTACGACAGGATTTTATAAATCAACTCACGGTATTCATCTAGTTTATCCATCTGGTAACAACCTCCTGAATAGGATCGATAACGATAATTTTCATTGCTCTATCCTCAAGTACGACTTGCACGATATCCTCCTGAAAGAAGCTGGTATAAATCTCTTCAGTAATGGCTAGGTATAGGGCGCGATATGGCTCTCTTTTAGAGAGTATTTTTAAGTACAAACTGTATTGTCCGATCGCATTTTCCCAATCTTTGACTAGAGACTTGCCGACAAAACTTTTGATTTCAACTGCAATTTTTTGTCCCTCGCGTTCGGCTGCTAGTAACTTTTTAGCTCCCAAATCCACAAACACACTGCGCGAACCAAATTGCAGAGTCAGAGGATCGTCTGTAATTATCCACCCATCCTTTTCTAAAGCAGTCCTTATTTGATAATGATAAATGTCTTTTGCCATTTTTTCAACCCTGCACCTTTAAACCTTCTCCTGAACATTCTCACCCAACAAACCGCCCGGCCGGAAAGCCAAAATCACCACCAAAACTCCAAACACCCAAGCATTAGTCCAGCGACTCGACAAATACTGATCGCTCAAAGACGACAACACCCCAATCAAAACCCCTCCTAACATCGCCCCGACAATATTGCCAATCCCCCCCAAAACAGCCGCCGTAAAAGCCCTCAACCCCGCCGTAAAACCCATCGTAAACACGATCGTATTATTGTACAAACCGACCAAAATCCCAGCCGAACCAGCCAAAGCCCCACCAATCAAAAAAGTCAGAGCAATAATCTGATCGACATTAATTCCCATAATTTTAGCAGCATCGCGGCTTTGAGCAGTTGCCCGCATCGCCTTTCCCAGACGAGTGTACTGCACAAACACATGAAGCAAAACCATTAATACCAGAGCCACCACCAACACAATTAAATCTTTTGTAGTAAATACAATACTTGTTTGAATTCCCATAGCTTTGAGAATATCAACTCGCGGCAACAAATCGGGGAAGCTTTTCGGAGCCGCCGAATTAGAACCCATCACCGGAATAAAAGCTTTCAATCCTCCCCAAAATAATCCCAGATTTTGGAAAATAAAAGAAACCCCGATCGCCGAAATTAACGGAGCCAAACGAGGAGCATTTCGCAAAGGACGATAAGCATACTTTTCGACCACAATATTTAGTCCAGCACAAAACACCGAACATACAACCAAAGCGACTAACATCACCGGTATCGCAACACTTAAAGGTGCGCCGTCTTGAATCCCAAAAGCCCCGAAAACAGTCAGCGAAGCAAAAGCACCCAACATATACAAATCGCCGTGAGCAAAATTGATCAGCTCAATAATGCCGTAAACCATCGTGTAACCCAAAGCAATAATTGCAATCAGCGCCCCGTTGACCAAACCCACTAACAACTGTTGAATCAACACTTCTGGGCTGCGGACTATTTCGCCAATAATTTTCGGTAAGTCAAATCCTGCGATCGGGCCTAACAACAAAACTATATACGCTACACCTATATATAAGAGAATACTTTTCCAGTTTTTCATAATTATTGGAATTGGGAATTGGGAATTGGGAATTGGGAATTGGGAATTGGGAATTGGGCATGGGGAAGTTCTACTCGTTCCCAGGCTCTGCCTGGTAACGCAGATCCGGAGGCTCTGCCTCCAATTTTTATACTAGAAAAGCGAGACAATCTTCCTACTAGAAAAGCGAGGCAATTTTCCTGGTATAAGAGCGAGGCAGAGCCTCTAGACATCGGTTCCCAGGCAGAGCCGGGGAACCAGTTAACCAGTCAACTGACAACAGTCAACTGACTAATTATTCAGTCTTAAGTGCACTCACAAATTCCCACTTACCAGCTTTAACAACATTTCCTGACATTGTAGTCAAGCTAGTATCACCATTAGCATCAAAACTCCAATTGCCAAGTACGCCGTTAAAATCTTTAGTTGCCAAAACAGCATCGCGGATAGCCGCGCGGTCATTTTTGCAAACCTTATTAATTGCGCCGATAATCACCTTAGCAGATTCATAAGCATAAGCTGCATAAGCTTCTGGTTCAGCATTATATTTTGCCTTGTAGCTTTCATACCACTTCGCACCAACGCCAGTCAATTCTTTAGGAGGCAAACCACCAAAAGTAGCATAAACTCCTTCAGCATCTTTGCCTCCGGCATCAATTAAAGCTTGTTCTTTAATGCCATCCGGGCCCATGAATTTAACTGCATCAGCAGTCATCCCGACATTTCTCATGTCTTTAATGATTTGTCCAGCATTACTTTGAGTAGTGCCACCAAAGTAAATCATGTCGGGATTTAAAGCTTTGATCTTATTCATTAAAGCTTTGTAATCACTGGCTTTGATATCAATTCCCTCCCGGCCGAGGACTTGAATTTCCAACTTTTTAGCAGTTGCTTCAAAAACGTCAGCAATACCTTTGCCATACAGTTCTTGGTCGTCGAGGATGTAGACTTTTTTAACTCCTAAAGATTTCGCCCAGTTGCCAGCTACAGAGCCTTGGAGGTCGTCTGCGGGGACAACGCGACCGAAATTGCGAGTGCCTGTAGGGTAATAAACGTTGGGTTCTTTCGGCTCACCTTTTCCTGGTTTTGTCAAGCCCGGATAGGTGGTAGCGGGACTCACCATCGCTATATTGGCTTGGTTGAGCACGGGAATTGAAAGTTTGGCGGCACCGGAGTTGTAATGACCGATCGCACCAACTACCGAACCATCCGCTGCTACTTTGTTAGCATTCGATGTGACTTGGCTGGGATCCCATTTGCCAGCCGCAGCAGTCGCGTCATCGAGAATCTCGTATTCGATTTTGATTTTGCCATCGCAGGCTTTAGAGTCGGTTTCGGCAAGGGCTTGTTTGACACCGTTGACCATTGTTTGAGCTTGACCCAAGGCGCTGCCTGTCATGGGGAGCATGGAGACTATTTTGACGGTATTTGGGTCTCCGGGGGTGCTAACGACGATGGGAGAGGCTGCGGGAGAGCTTCCAGGACTGCTGCCGGGGGTTGTGGCGCTTGGTGTTTGGGGACTCTGACAACTGGCGCAGAGAGAGGCTATGCCGGCGGCGAGGAGTAATGTCCGCAGCCCGCCGGTGTTGAGATTTTGTGTTGGGTTGGTTTTTGTGGATGTGGGACTTTTGCCCCCTGATTTTTCTGAAAAGTTCATAGGTTGGTTTGTTTGTTGCTTGCGTCTTAGCATATTTTCACTCTCTAAGTCTGTAAGTCAAGACTTAGCACAAGTTAAAAAAATTTGTCTCAACTGTGAATTTTAGTTGGACTGGCGTATCAGACATTGATGCCATCCCAGAGTTCCTCAATGGGGAATGTTTGTCCCGTTTTGGCTTGGTGGAGGGAGGTTTTCAGATCAGCGAGGATTTGGTCGTTGGAGTCGGTGTCTGAATCAAAATCTGAGTCGAAGTCTGGGGCGATCGCGGTTTGTGTCCGACTGGTCAAAAATTCTAGGAATGTCAGGGTTTGCTCTAAAAGCGATTCAGGAGTTCGTTCGATCGCTTCTAGAAGGCGTTGTTTAATCAGCGACATAAGATGATATCTCAATCTAGCTCTTCTTATTTTATCAGTATGTGGTCAAGAGTTAGCACAAGATGCTCAGATATCGACAAAACGCATTCATTCCTCGTTGACTTAATTAAACAGAAATGGTTTAACAGATAGAATCATACGATCTAACTCTGTTTTGTTGTGTTTGAGAAGATCGTGTCCCCATAATCCATTCGTGTTATTATTGGAACAGTCATTTGCAAGGGCTTCTCCGATATTTTCAAAATTCTTTCTAATATCGCTCCTTAACTTCTCTGGTTCAGATAATACTCCAAGAACAAATACTCTATTTTCTAAATCCTCGGGAATCCGCTCCTTTACATAACTAAACCTATCTTCATAATTTTCATCAAAATCAATCAGCAAGACCATCATTCTTTCTTTCTGGAAATTTTTTCTTCATTTCAGAGGCATGATTTTTTAGGAATTTCTCCACAACTTTTTCCCAACCACCAGCAGGCCGCTCAATCTGAATAGCTCTGGAGTAAAGGTCTAGAAAATTATTAAATCCATTTACGATCTCTTCATTAGCACGGTCTTCTGGCAACACAACAACATGAGACTTGTATGGATTTTGCTTCTCTTTCATAATTCTATGTCGCCGCGAATCAAGGTATCTACAAGATCGCCACTGACAGGTATATCACTGAGCAACCTAACTAAGGTTGGCTCTAAGTGACTTTTTCGATCGAGTACAAAGGTATTTTCATTTGAAAACTTTCTGATTGCTTCTTCATTATGTGAGGTCGCTATAATCTGACCGCTATCCTTAAATGAGCGTCGTAGTGATGTAAGAAAATGTCCAACCTCTGACAGAGAAAGATAGTTATCAGGTTCGTCCCAAAAGCAAAAAAGTGGGCCGTAATACTTGTTAGCAGCTAAGACAACAGCACAAAGAAAAAAGCATTTCTCCCCATCAGATAAGTCTTTAAAGTCAACACTCAGATTGGCATTCTTTTCTTCAAACCGAACAATCATACTTTTAGAGTCTTTCCCGATTTGTTCATTCAGAAAATCCTGAAAGTCAGGCATAACTTCTTGGAGGTATCTGTAAGCCTGTGTGTAGGCAGCAGGGTAGCGACTGAGTAACCCAGAGAACCACTCCCCAAAATTTGAACCGTCTCGTTTTGGCTCCAACGTTTCCCCGTTAGAGTCTCCAGTCATCAGGCTTGGGATCGGGGCTAAAATAATCGTGCGCGCCAGCCAAGTCTTGAAAATACGAAGCGGATCGGTTTCTGATTGTTCTTGAATCACTGGAAGAGCAACGAGATGCCAATCCACCAGAAACTTAGCTTCAGGATTTCGCGGGCTGGTGTAATGAATAGTGACTTGGGCTTCCTTGCGAGAGTAAATTGGATTTCCTGAAATTAACAGTTGCTCTTCAAAAACTCGAAGCTCTCTAAAGTTTTCTGGTAATTCCAATGCCAGAATATATTTGTATAATTTATTGTCAAGTAATACTTCTATCTCAAATCGAATTGGAACATCAGACCTGCCTCGATTGAAATCTTTCGGGTCGATAAGACCAAGATGATTTTTATCAAAATCACGCATTCTGTTAATGCCTCGACCGATGTGTTGAAGGATTTCCAATACAACGCGGATGGTTGATTTACCTGCACCATTTTTCCCAATTAAAAGGGAGGATGGCATCTCTTTGAGAATCAGTTCAAAGTTCTCCAGGCATCTGAAGTTATGTACGTATAGTCTTTGGAGCATAGAAAAACGACTCCGAGGAGTGAAAAGTTAAAAAAATGGTCAGCTTACTTAACCAATATACAATATTTCCACTTCACAACACCTAAATAGGTTGTGGTAAATGTAGGCGAGTCACCCCGTACCTACGCCGGATGAAGCGACGCAACTGATCGGGGGATTGCCCCTACAAGATTATGCGGAAAATATGAACGGGCGATCGCCATTTCAGGTGTGATTTAACTCACATTGTCACAACTACAATCCCCAAATATCAACTAGACTGCGCCATCAAATCCGAATCCTTTTTTTCCTTAGACCGATCGACACTAAAGTCTTCATAGTACGATCGCTCAGTATTCACATCCCACAAATCGTGCTTTTCCCCAAGCAGATTTCTCACCGCCAGCATCCCCGTCAGCATAGAATGGTCTTGGTTGTTGTATCGGTGCATACCATTTCGCCCGATCGTCTGCAAATTCTCAATCCCAGTCAAAAAACCTTCCAAAACCCGCAAATGTCCGCGATATTCGGCATCGTAAACAGGATAAGCCTTCGGCTGCCTCAGCACCACCCCATCCTCAACATCCGCAGCTTTTGCCAAACCCAACTCAACCAACTCGCGAGTTGCTAACTCCACAAGTTCAGCATCCGACATTACCCAAAGTTCCTCGCCTTCATTGCAAAAATACTCCATTCCCAAACAAGTTTTGCTCGCATCGGGAACCAATGCAGCACTCCAATTCTTAAAATTCTGAATCCGTCCGACTTTCACTTCGGGAGAATGAATGTAAATCCAGTTGTCAGGAAACAAACTTGGGCGATCGACAATCAGCGATACAATCAAAAAATCTCGATATTTTAGCGATCGCGCCGCGTGCAACACTGGCTCAGGCGGCTGCGGTTTCATCCGTGCTACCAGCGCCGATATCGGCATACTTGTAATGAAATTATCCGCCGAATATTCAACTATTTCTCCGTTATGTTCAGCAGTAATAGTTTTAATTTTATTACCTTCACGCTCAAAGCTAATCACCTTAGTATCGAGATAAACTTTGCCGTCTTTAGCTTCCACAGCTTCAGCGAACTTTTCCCACATCATCCCCGGCCCCAAAGCCGGATAGTCAAACTCTTTGATTAAAGTTTTAGTATCATTACTACCAAACAAAGCATTAATTATTGCGGTTGTCAGTGACAGCCCCTTAATCCGTTGCGCCGCCCAATCTGCTTGAATTTCCGAACAGGGAATTCCCCAAACTTTTTCTGTATAAGTCTTAAAAAATGTTTTGTACAAGCGATCGCCAAAACGATTGATTACCCACTGTTCAAAAGTTTCTTCTTTGGGAAGCGGCCAGAGTCTAACTCTCAGATAGCTCAAAATAATTAGCGCACTCTCAATTATCCCCAAATTAAACAGAGTATTGAAGGCCCCGATCGGATAGTTAAAAAATTTACCTCTATAAAAAATTCGCGACAAGCGCGGCACTTTAATAAACTCATTTCCCAGTACCTCTTGCCACAACTGCTGCACCGCTGCAACTTTAGTATAAAATCGGTGGCCGCCAATGTCGAAACGATAGCCTTTGTAGCTTTCGGTGCGGGCCAACCCGCCAACTTTATCCCCTTTTTCGAGTACAACAGGGACGATCCCTTGCTTGACTAGCTCGTAAGCAGCCGTCAAACCCGCAGGCCCAGCACCGACGATCGCCACAGGATAATGTTTCACTCAGCCTACCTCCAGCCTTTTTATTGCACTATACAATTATTTATAACTTCTAAAATTAATATATGCACCAGTGAATACCCTGATAAAATATCGATCGGCTGGAAGTTGAAGGACAATTTGCCTTGATTTATTGAGCGGATACTGGCAACCTAACTTTGCCAGTCAACAGCTTTTTTTGGGATAAGTGACGACCCGTGCCGATCGCAAATGCCAGTCCGCTGTAAAAATAGAAAAGCCAGTGCCAAGGAATGGTTTTCAGCGCAAATAAGATACCGTGTTTTTGCTGAAAAAATCGATAAAGCTCTGAATTAATTGCTACTAAGGGTATTGCCAGCAACCCAGCCAATAGCAGAAAGTTCAGCGACCAGCACGTCCCCACCACTGCCAGCAGCATGGCATAAGTTAAAACTACACTAATTCGGTTCGATACTTGCAAGTTGAGGTCATTATTCAATTTGCGATCGCGCCAAATCAGTTCAGTCCAAGGCAGCGCTCGGTAAAAAAAGTCAGCCTTCACCATCCCCACCGCTTCCCAGCGCTTTAAATGCTTGACTTGCAATGTTTTGCACAATCGAATTTTATAACCGGCTTGTTTCAAACGGTAGCCCAGCTCAATATCCTCGATCGAAGCTTGGCGGTAACTCTCATTAAAGCCACCCATCTGCAAAAAAATTTCCCGGCGAATCACTCCGCAAGCGCCCCAAAAAGTCGAAGCTTCTTCATTACCTGTTTGGTGCACGTAGTGGTGGAGCAAGTTCCTGTACTGCGATAAAAAATCGGGATCTCCAGGAGCATCGTCATAGGAACCGATCAAAGCAGCTAAGTAGGGATTATTTTTGAACACCGATTTCGCATAACCCACAGCCTCAGGACAAACAGCGACATCAGCATCCACAAAAAACAGAATATCTCCCTTCGCAGCTTGCGCTCCAAAATTTCTGGCTCGGGCGGGGCCGCCGCATTCGGGAATTCTGATGACTTTGGCGCCGAATTCCTTGGCCAGACGCCAAGAACCGTCGCTTTCCCCATCTGCTACTACAATAATCTCGATCGGCTTCGGTCTAGCTTGAGCCAGCTTTGACAAACAGGTGCGGAAGTAAGCTCCCCCATTGTGGACTGGGATAATTACGGATACAGTCGGTTCGTTAGTATAAATCATTACCGAGTTTGTTTTGAATTGCATGGAAAACCAATGATTGAATTTCAATGCTCCTACTTTACGAAAAGTAAAATCAGCTCTACATTTTTGTTTATAACCCGATTTCTGTTTATCTTCAACTAATTTTTTTGCTGGCAATGTAGGCTGCATTGATCCCCATTCATGCCTGTATTCTAAGCCACATCTGGCTGAGACTCACCTGATGAAGACAACAGCTTTACGAAATCTTTATATATATCATTGTTTTTGTAAACCTTCTAAAAAGCCCCACCAGCCATTGTGTTTCAGAGTATTCCACCGCACAAGAATTTGATTTTTTTTGACCGTAACAAGTATAAAAAGCAACATATGATATACTGAGACTCTCCGGCGATCGCGAGTTGCCCAGTACAGTTGATTTTATATATGCGATCGGCGAGTCACTCCTGCACCAAGTCTGTATCCAGACTGCTATGTCAATGCACATTTGATGAGTTTTGGCAATATATTTCAAATATACGCCTGCAAATTTTCGACGGTGTGCGATCGACCTTACCACTTTGTTAAGATACCATTAAATCGGTGCCTGAGAGTCAAAAATTTTACATAAAAAAGTTTTTATATCGCATGAACAACACCAAACACAATTTAAATCAGCCATTAATTTCAGTAATTATACCGGCTTACAATGCTGAGGAATTTATTGCCCAAACAATCGAGTCTGTGCTATCTCAAACTTATCAGAATATAGAGATTTTAGTTGTGGACGACGGCTCTACAGACACAACCGCTGAAATCATCAAATCTTTTGCTCAAAAAGATAGCCGAATCATCTTATTGCAGCAATCAAATGCAGGTGTAGCCGTCGCTCGCAACCTAGCCTATTTACACTCAAAAGGCGAACATATTGCTCCGATCGACGCTGACGATATTTGGTACCCGCAAAACCTGGAAAAACAAGTTGAATGCCTGACAAAATCGGAATCTTTTGTTGGAGTTATTTATTCCTGGTCATTGGATATTAACGAAGAAGGTTTGCTGACAGGTGGATTTTACAACTCAACGATCGAAGGATCGGTTCACGATGCCTTAGTTTATAAATATTTTATCGGCAATGCCAGTTCATCTCTAATCCGTCGCGCTTGCTTTGAAAAAGTCGGCGGTTACAACTGCAAATTCAAACTAGAAAATGCTCAAGGTTGCGAAGACTGGGAATTGCACCTCCGCATCGCCCAATACTATCAATTTAAAGTAGTACCGGAGTATTTAGTCGGCTACCGACAGATTTCCAGCAGTATGTCTTGCAACTATGCCGCAATGGCAAAAGGCCATACTTTAATTTTGGCAGATGTCCGGCGGTATCACTCGAAAGTTCCCGAGAAAGTTTACTGCTGGTCTAGCAGTAATTTTTATATTTATCTAGCTGTCAAAAGCAACCGCAACGGCAATTACCGGAGTACATTGTTTTGGCTATATCGAGCTTTAAAAGAAGATTTTGTGATGGCTTTGCTGCGGCATAATTTGTATTTATTGTCAATAGAAAGTTTGGTAAAAATGATATTAGGATCGAGAATTGAATCGGGATTGGAGTTGAAGCAAACATCGGATTCAATTGCCGGGACGACAATTTATGCGATCGAAAAGCGAATGAATATTCACAGAATGTTGCCGTCGCAGGTGTATGAAAAAATGCGGTTGAAGAGTTTGGGAAATCGAGCAGTATAATAATATCACTCTGTGAACAGATACGTAGAGACTGTACATCAAATTTGTCCGTAATCATGTCTTACTCAAAATCTGTCAAAAAGCACGCTCTCCTCGGAGTCCGGCCGGGGTTTAAACCCCGGCCTCAAGGCGAAAGTCGGTTAAAAAACGACTCAAAAACCAGATCGAAATCAGGTTAACTCCAGTCCTCTAAAAGAGGACTTTCGCTATGAGACAGGGGTTGAAAACCCCTGTCGTACTGCGAGAATCGCGGTGAAATTCTCTGACTCACAACAGTTAAATCTGTTCGATCGAGCTATAATCTAAGCGTGAGAAGCTGTAGGAGTTTTAGCTTTCGGCTGCTTACCATCCGGTGAAATAGATTCCCCTTCAATAAACGATCGCAACATCCAAGCCATTTGCTCGTGCTGTTCCATCAAACCAGTCAAAAAATCTGCGGTTCCATCATCCTTAAACTCTTCACCGCACTGTTCGACGTGTTGGCGGAGATTGCGAATAATCAGTTCATGGTCATCAACTAAACGTGATACCATTTCCGTAGCCAAAGGCAAGTCGCCGATATGTTCTTTAATCGAACCATACTTCAGAAAACCCTCAGCAGTACCAATTGGGTAGCCACCTAAAGTTCTCACCCGTTCGGCCATAGCATCGATATTTACTGTTAACGCCTGGTAGTGTTCTTCCCACAACTGGTGGAGCGATCGAAACTGCGGGCCCACTACATCCCAGTGATACTTTTTGGTTTTGATTAACAGCAGATAAGCATCTGACAGGTCGTGATTCAACAGTTCGATAACGCCTGCACGTTGCTCCTCAGATAGACCTATGTTTAACTTACGCATTGCAACTGCTTCCTTCAACTCTTAGTTTTCATCTATTACAACAAATTTCCTCCGTCAAGTACATCAACCCAAAGGACGATCGCACTTTAGTAAAATATCTCCATCTCAGGTTAGAGTAATCACAATATAGATACCCTTAGATAGATGCAATGAAACTTTTTGTTCCGGGTCGCCTTTGTTTGTTTGGCGAACACAGCGATTGGGCCGCCAGTTATCGCCCGCACAATCCCGCTATAGAAAAAGGCTGTACTCTGATAGCCAGTACAAATCAAGGAATTTATGCCGAAGTCAAAAAACATCCGACACACTTGATTTTGCGGGCAGCTTTAAATGATGGCACAAAAATTGAAACTGCACTCCCGATGGCAAAAAATGCTCTGCTTGCTGAGGCCCAAACAGGAACTTTTTTCAGTTATGCAGCCGGTGTTGCCGCTCAATTTCTCTCGCACGGCTACGCGGGAGGAGTAGAAATTGACAATTATTTAACTGATTTGCCAATTCAGAAAGGCTTGTCTTCAAGTGCCGCAATTTGCGTGTTAGTAGCCCGCGCTTTCAATCGCTTATACGATTTAAAAATGAACGTCCGCGACGAAATGGAAATGGCTTATTTAGGCGAAATTGCCACACCTTCGCGCTGCGGCCGCATGGATCAGGGTTGTGCCTATGGAAATCGACCAATTTTGATGTTTTTTGACGGCGATCAAATGGATGTTGTTGAGCTAAAAGTTGCCAAAGATTTGTTTTTTGTCATCGTAGATTTGGGCGCTAGCAAAAACACTCAACAAATTCTGGCAAGTCTGAATCAGGCTTATCCCTTTGCTGTGACTGAAGTTCAAGCAAACGTGCAGAAACATCTCGGCGCGATTAGTTCTAAAATTACGCAAGATGCGGCCGCAGCTTTACAGCAGGGAGATGCGGTTAAACTCGGCGAGTTGATGAAAGTTGCTCAGAGGGAATTTGATAGGTATTTAATCCCCGCTTGTCCAGGGGAATTGACGGCTCCAGTTTTGCACGAACTCCTGAATTGTCAACCGATTCAGCCTTATATTTTGGGCGGTAAGGGAGTTGGTTCTCAGGGAGACGGCACGGCGCAATTTATCGTGAAAGATTATGAAAGTCAACAGCAAGTTATCGAGATTATTTCACGGAATTTTCCTCAGATGGAATGTGTGAAACTTACTATTAGTTCTCAGACCCATTTGCAGCCTGAAACAGAATTTAATGCAGCAACAACCCCAGAAATATACAGGCGGGACGCCTGTTCCACGCAGATAGAAGAAAGAAAAGATGCAGAAACCCCAGAAATATACAGGCGGGACGCCTGTTCCACGCAGATAGAAGAAAGAAAAGATGCAGGAAAAGCTTCCCGACTGCAAGTCAGAAAAGCCGTGATTCCAGCCGCTGGTTTCGGCACTCGGATGTTTCCGGCTACTAAGGCAGTGAAGAAGGAATTCTTACCAATTATCGATCGCACTGGCCGCGCTAAACCGATAATTTTGGCAATTGTGGAAGAAGCTTTGAGTGCGGGAATCGAGGAAGTTGGTATAGTTGTCCAAAAGGGCGATCGCACTTTTTTTGAAGATTTCTTTAAAACTGGGCCGTCTCCCGAACTTTTCCAAAAACTGTCTCAGCAAAATCAGGATTATAGCCAATATTTACAAGAGTTGGGACAGCGCGTTACAATTCTCACTCAGGATGTCCAGGAAGGGTTCGGCCACGCGGTATTTTGTGCTAAGGAATGGACTAACAACGAGCCATTTCTCCTGCTTTTGGGCGATCACATTTACTCGTCGCAAACAGAAAGCTCTTGTGCGCGCCAACTATTGGATATTTACTCGCAAGTGCAGCACAGCGTCATTGGTTTGAGGGTAACACCATCTGATGTAATTCATCACTACGGCTGTGCGGCGGGAGTTTGGCAGGAACAAGATGCTATTTTGTCGGTGACGCAAGTTTACGAAAAGCCGGATATCGAGTATGCGCGGCAGCATTTAAGCGTAGAAGGCTTGGCAGAGGATTTATTCTTATCAATGTTTGGGATGTATGTCCTCGATCCTAAAATCTTTGATTGTTTGGCAGAACATATTAATAGCAATTTTCGAGAAAGAGGCGAATTTCAGTTAACGTCGTGTTTGGATAAGTTGCGGGAGTTCGAGGGAATGGCTGGTTATGTGGTGCGAGGGCGGTGTTATGACACGGGATTGCCGGATGTTTACCGGCAGACTCTGATTGATTTTCCCATATCTCGGGGGGCGATCGGCTAATCAGCTTTCAAATTAGAGTTTTTCCCAGCATTCGCCTTTAGGTACGTAGTTGCGCTTCAGCGCTCTTTCATATATATAAAGAGCGCCCAAGCGCAACTACGTACCTTGATAGCTGCCTCATCAGCTACATTCTTCTATTTTCCGTTGTTAGCCGCCCCAAGATCGCAGCAATTGTAACGAGATATTACAAAATGACGCTAAAGCAGCATAGAGGCTTGACAGCAAAGAATTAAGTAGCTAATCTAATATACATACCCGGGTAAGTCAATTCACTGATATGCAAGAAAAGCAAAAAGTTACACTGTATCTTCCACCTGAACTGCATCGCCAGCTCAAAATCAAAGCCGCAGTAGAAACCGAACCGATGTCATCAATTGCAGAAAGGGCAATTGTCTTCTACCTAGGAAACCCCGAACTGGTTGACGAAGTAGAAGCCTCCTACGGACAAACCCACCGGGTGTACACTTGTCCAGAATGCACGGGTTCAGTAGTAATGCGAGATGGAGAACTGGCATCCGTAACAAGTCAGCCGAGTGTATTGGCTGAGCAGGATCTTCCAGTCAAGCAAGTGTCAGGCGTCAGTGCCAGCACAGCCCAACCGGGAGAGGAAGAATTGGTTCCCTGCTAAGAATGCCTTGCTTGCTCAAAAAGCCATAACTGGAAATCTCATTCAGCAATGGGCTAATGGCAGCATTGAGATTCAGCAAAGATAGCACCGTCTCTAGTGGGTCGAGGAATATGCAAGAAGAGATCAGTATCCTAATCCAAGCTCAATATCCTCTGATCTACCTCGTGACATCCGAGGAAGAGCGGTGTGAGCAAGCAATTTCCGCAATAGCTCAAGCTAAGCCGCAGCGCCGAGTCTTTGTCTGGACTGTAACCCAGGGCATGATAGAGTACGGTCAACCTCGTGCAAACACTCAGCAAAGCACCCTCTCGCCGCAGGCAGCTATTGAATGGGCGATTAGGCAGCGCGAACCGAACAACAACGCTACTATCTATGTATTCAAAGACCTGCATCCTTTTAAAGATGATGCAACCGTAACAAGGTTGTTGCGTGATGCGATCGCCAACTTCAAAGGAACACAAAAGACAATTATACTGATGTCTCCTTTGCAGCAAATCCCGATCGAGCTAGAAAAGGAAGTGGTAGTCTTAGACTTCGCGCTCCCAGACATGGCGGAACTAAACCAAGTATTGTCTAGCCAGTTGGAGCAAACGAAATCGCGACGCATTACCACAGAATCGCGAGAAAAACTTTTAAAAGCAGCCTTGGGATTGACTAAGGATGAAGCTGAAAAAGTTTATCGCAAAGCCCAAGTTTCCACGGGGCGCTTAACCGAAGAAGAAGTAGACATAGTTCTGTCGGAGAAAAAGCAATTAATTCGGCGCAACGGCATTCTAGAGTTTGTAGAAGAAGACGAAACCCTGGATGCAGTCGGGGGTTTAGAAGAACTCAAACGGTGGCTCAAGCAGCGTTCCAACGCCTTTACAGAAAGGGCGAGAGAATACGGCTTGCCCCAACCCAAAGGAATGCTAATTCTCGGCGTACCCGGATGCGGAAAATCGCTGATTGCCAAGACTACCTCGCGCCTGTGGGGACTGCCCCTGCTAAGGCTAGATATGGGTAGAGTCTACGACGGATCGATGGTAGGTCGATCGGAAGCAAACCTCCGCAACGCGCTCAAAACCGCAGAATCCATCTCCCCAGCTATCCTCTTCATCGACGAACTAGACAAAGCCTTTGCAGGAGGCACTGGTTCGGCCGACTCAGACGGAGGAACCTCCAGCCGGATTTTCGGCTCATTCCTCACTTGGATGCAAGAAAAGACTTCCCCAGTCTTCGTAATGGCAACAGCCAACCGCATCGAGCGTTTACCCGGGGAATTCTTGAGAAAAGGTCGATTCGACGAACTCTTCTTTGTTGACCTACCGACGAAAGAAGAACGCCAAGATATATTCAAAATTCACCTGTCAAAACGGCGTCGGGAAATTTCTCGCTTCGATTTAGAGCAACTTTCCAATGTTTCCGACGGCTTTTCAGGAGCAGAAATTGAGCAAGGGCTAGTAGCAGCCATGTACGAGGCCTTCGCTCAAGATAGAGAGTTTACGCAGTTAGATATCATCGCGGCCATTAAATCTACATTGCCACTGTCTAAAACCATGACCGAACAGGTCAGCGCCCTCCGAGATTGGGCGAGACAGCGCGCACGGCCCGCTGCGTCTTCCGTCGCTGAATACCAGCGAATGGAATTCTAAAAGCTTTCTCCTGGTCCAAACAGGAGCAAAGGCTAGCAACAGCTAGCAGTTCGATTGAAGAGCCGCCCAGCGGCACCGTTAAATCCAGACCGTTGTTGTTTCTCTCTCAGTTTTATTAGGAGGAAATCCAATGTCTCACTTTAGCACTCTGCGTACCAAAATCACTGATGCCGAAATCCTGAAAGCTTCCCTACGTGACTTGGGCATTTCAGTCAAGTCAGAAGCTGATGTTCGTGGCTATAATGGTCAGCGCGTTCGCTCCGACATCGTGGCGACTCTGGAAGGCGAATACGACCTGGGTTGGTCTCGCAATAGCGACGGTTCCTTTGATCTGATTGCAGACCTCTGGGGCGTTGCCAAAAAGCACAATCAAACTGAGTTAATTAACTCCATTAACCAGAAGTACGCAGTTAACAAGACCTTGGCAGCAGTCAAGCAGCGCGGTTTGCAAAACGCCAACGTCAAGTTGGTAGTGCAAAATTAATAACTCTGCGTGTTTCTAAGCTTGCGGGTTAACCAAATACTGGTTAACCCGTTTTTAGCGAGGATGTAGAGTGTTTTTTTATCCGCTACGTACTTTTTTGCAAGCTTAAGCAGCAGCTTTTTATCTGAAAGTTGCTGCTTTTGTGCTTGACTAGCTAATGCTTCTGGCAAGTGTCGATCGTTTGTTGATAAATTTCAATCATGCGATCGACTTTGCGTTCCCAGTCAAAATGCTCCCGAACCCGCTCCCATCCCGCCCTACCCATACTCTGTCGCATCTCCTGCGACTGAGCGAGCTTCAGCATAGCGTCAGTCAGTCCCTTGACAAAGCCTTCTTTAGAAGCTGGTTCTACTAAAATACCGCAACTGGAATCTATATAATCCATCGGGCCGCCCCAATTGGTGGCAATGACGGGCAAGCCGACGGCCATTGCTTCCATTACCACGGCTCCCCCAGGCTCCCGCAAACTCGGCAGCACCAGTACATCGGCTTGTTGCAGTTTGAGAGCGCATCGATCCTGAGACAACCAGCCACTAAATACAACCCTGGCCTCCTGGCCTAAACGAGCTGTTTGAGCTTCGAGTTCCCCTCGCATCTCCCCATCGCCGATGATTTCCAAAACAGCATCCGTTTGAGCGGCGACGGCTCTGAAGGCTTCTAGCAGCAAGTCTACCCCCTTCCAGTCTGCCAGTCGCCCCAAGAAAACAAAATGGATTTGTTGATTAGGCTCCTTTGATGCCATAGATTCCGATCGCCACACCGATAAATCCACGCCGTTTTCCACAAGTTCGATGATTTTACCCTGCACCCCCGCCGGAAGTGCCTGCTTCGTGCGATCGTTTGCCACTAACACCGTCTCTGCTTTGATTTTACCGGGCAAAAGACGGTTGAACAAGTTGACGAACTGATAACCGATCTCGATTAAAATATCTACTGAACGGTTTTGGCGCGATCGAAATGCCAAAGGAAATTTAACCGCCGTATTCAGTGGCCCCATAACTACCGGCACCCCTAAGGCGAACATCAGGGACGGAAATTTTGCCGAAACTGGTGTCGGCTCGTGAACAATATCAATCTGTTTTTCGCTCACCAGCCGATCGACAATACCGCGCTGTAGCACTTGGGTGTATAGGTGACTGAGCAGCCCTAAAGTAGGCGCACCTAACCTTGGAGGCAAGAATCGCCCGCAATTGTTAAGCAGCCGATGCACCCATGTGTCGGGTACAAAGCGCATTCGATCGCATTCTTCTGGAAACAGCGCTTCGAGTTCAGCTTGAGTGCGCCCGTGTACCACTAACCATGTCTCTATTTGGCGGGATCGAAGTATTCGGAAGTAGTGCACCGGCAGCAATGACTCTCCACCGAATTTGTTAGAGGCATTTTCAGCAACAATTACAATTCGCATAACTTGTTTTCCACCCCATAAAGAGATTTATCTACTAAGCTGTTGTGCATTTAAATTGTATATTTCGGTTTGCGAACAAAAATCTTCAATCCGCTGCCCTTCTAACCCTCAATTACCATACACAATCTAGATGCACAACAGCTTATTTAGAGCGAGCGGTACTTTTAGCGTCAATCATTTTATGATAAATTTCAAGAATTTTTTCTGCCTTTGGCTCCCATGTAAATTCTTTCGCTTTTTCGATACACTTAGCTGACATAACTTGCCGCAAGCGATCGTCTTCGACCAAAATCTGAATTTTATTTGTTAACTCCTGAGTAAGATACTCTCTAGAAGTTGGCTCTATTTTAAATCCAGTTTCTTCAGTCACGTATTCCGCGATACCGCCATTGTTTGGTACAATACAAGGCAACCCACAAGCCATAGCTTCCATTACCACTGCGCCGCCAAATTCCCTAATCGAAGGGAAGCAAAAAATATCCGCTTGCTGGTAATAGTCAAGTGTTTCTGCTTGACCTACCCAACCAGCAAACTTAACTTTTTCTCCTAAGTTAAGCTTCTCTACTTGAGATTCTAATGCTTTTCTTTCTTGCCCGTCACCTACTATTGTTAATTGAACTTTTTCTTTAATTTTTGGTTCTAGTCTATTCACAGCTTCGATGAGAATGTCAGCACATTTGTAAGGAACCAATCGACCTACAAAAAGTAAATTTATCTGGCCACCCTTTTTTGTTTTTGGTTCTTGTTTTAAGAAACTACTGGCAATACCATTTTCGTAAAATAGTTGAATTCTCTGGTCTGGTATCGCAAACAAATCTTTGAGCATATTTAAGGTATATGTTGAACCTGCCAAAATTTGGTCTGCTTTTTTGTAAGTTTCTACATAACCTGGAATTAAGGCTCGACCAACTGCCCTCAAAAAGTTGAATTGAGCAAATTCTTGTTTGGCAGTTTCTTGAAAGCCTGGTGGAAAAGGAATGCCTCCATTGACTGGGCCTAGCAGAAAAGGAGTGTTTTGGCAGGCGCTGACTACCTTAAACGGATACCGCGGCATCATCGGGGTAATTGCATGAACTATGTCATAATCTCCCTTGAGAATTTTGGAGTGAAATTTTTGATATACTTGCTGATTAAATTCTTCATAAATTGGGTAGCTCAAAGCATTATACAGTGGCCAATTTATTTTACCATTCGCGGTAATTTTTTCTACTACTTTGTAATACTGCGTAGCAATCTTTCCTTCTTCAATATAAAAAACTTTTTCGTATTCAGGGTGTTTTTGAATAGCGGATTTATTTCTAGCATGGGTGACAAGTGTTGCATCAACTAGCTTGCTAATTTGTTCAACAAAATTGTACCCCACCAAAGGTACAGAAGCCCATTCAGGATTGCACTGCTCTACAATTAGTAAAACTTTTAATTTTTGGTCGTTCATTGGTTAGATTCCTTTGTTGACGATCGATGAATATTTGGAAGTTGAGTTTTGAAGAGATTAATCGATATTAAGCGTTTTTTTTTTCGATGCGAGAGTCGGCTGTAGAGGTTGATGGAAAAATCCGCCTCTACATCAACACCCGATTTGCAATTACAGGGGAGAAGTTGCAGAAAAAACAAGTTAAGTTGATGGTAACTGATCTACTTAGTAGACTTAGCACTCATTGTAACTTTCTCAATTGATGGGCTTGATGTCTTGTATTCGATCAAGTTGCTGCGCTGTCTGAGCAACCGGCGTTTGTAAAACAGCATCTGACCCTGCAATTGAGGAAATCTCCCCAACACGCAAGATAATGCGTAGAGAGCAGCATCCTTTGATTTTAAGTTTTGCTGCATCCGCCGATAGATGCGGTAGCCAAGTATCGGGTAGCCCCAAAGCAACAACAGGCTCCAGCCGTGCGTAACCCACGCTGTCCCGATTGCTAGCACGGGCAAAACGAATCCCCAGAACCAGATGCTGGTGCTGTCTTTGACCCAGTGGCGTTCGGGGGTGTTTCCGTGCAACCAGGAACCTTCGGCGTAGGCATGGCCTGCTCTTTGACAGCGCTTCCACCACTGGTCAAAACGAGTCATTTGGGCGTCGTGCAAAGTCATTTCTGCATCTAATCGCTCGATTTTCCAACCATTTTGGCGCAGCCGCACGCAGAGTTCCGGTTCTTCACCGGCGATCAGTATGGGGTTGAAACCGCTGACTTGCTCGAAGGCTGATGCCCGCATCATCGAGTCGCCCCCGCAGGCTTTGGCTTCCCCGATCGGGCTGTCCCACTCAATGTCGCAGAGTCGGTTGTATGGTGTGGCATTGGGATACCGCTCGCGGCGGCGCCCGCACACTACAGCTAATTCGGGTTGCGCTGCGAGTTTTTGCTGGGCAAATTCGAGCCACCCATCAACTATGGAGCAGTCGCCGTCTACGAATTGGACAAATTCGATGTCTGGAACTGCTTGTCGCAGGCTGGCAAATCCTGCATTTCTGGCGCGTGCTGCTGTAAAGGGTGTAGATAAGTCGAGTTCTACTGTCTCAGCTCCGAGCGATCGGGCTAATTCCAAGCTGCCGTCTGTTGAGCCGGAATCGACATAAACTACGCAAGCTACTTTGCCGATCGCTGACAGCAAGCACGCTCCGAGGCGAGATCCTTCATTCCGCCCGATAGCAACCAATCCAACTTGTTTCAAAGCTTACCTCTGGAATTCCACTTGCGATCTATTATTTTAATATTTTAGTAAAAGTCAAGCTAATTTCACAATATCTTGATTCCCAAACTTTTAGCGAGTGGCTGTAGTGCGCGTCAAAGCGTGTTTAGCTTATTATATATTAAGTCAAATCCGATCCAGCATTTTTATTTGAGAAGAGTCAACCATGCTAAATATCAGTTCTTTGTTCACCTTTTACTGTGGCGGTCAAGGAATTAGCCATACATTTTTGTCACTTTGTCAGTGGGATTACCCAGACTTTAAAACCCGCATGGTTGTTCCCAGTTGTGCACCGTCATATCGCGGGTATAATATGGTCGAAAGCGTACCCCCATATTTCAGAAGGGTGTACTACAGGCTCGGAAATTTTGCGCAATCTTCTGCTGAAAAGCGTTTTCTGAGAGATATCAATGATTTTGATGCAGTTTACTTGTGGCCTCGCACTTCAATCGAAACTGTTAGAAAGGTAAAGCAGCAGGGGCAAACACTTTTTTTTGAGCGTATTAACTGCTCTACTAAGAAGGCAAAATATATTCTTGACGATGCTTACGGTCGCTTGGGCATTGCTCCCCAACATGGAATTACAGATGCGATGATTCAGCAAGAAGATGAAGAAATGAGCTTGGCTGATTTCATTTTTTCTCCTAGTCCAGAGGTAAAAAAATCTTTTCTCGAAATAGGAGTTCCCGAATACAAACTGATGTCAAGCAGTTACGGGTGGTGTCCCAAGCGTTTCCCAAATATTTCGCCCAAAAAACAGCCATCAGACACCGTTACTGCGCTCTTTGTGGGCACCATCTGCGTCAGAAAAGGAGCTCACTTGCTCTTGCAAGCCTGGGAAAAAGCTGGCATTAAAGGCAGACTGGTGCTTTGCGGAGAGATGGAGCCTGCAATTGCCGAAAGTTGCAGCGATATTTTAGGACGCTCGGATGTAATTCATATAGATTACACGCTCAATATTGCGGGCGTATATGGCGAAGCTGACATTTTTGCCTTTCCGAGTCTCGAAGATGGTGGCCCGATGGTTACTTATGAAGCTATGGCTTACGGGTTGCCAGTTCTCACCTCACCTATGGGAGCGGGGGCCATTGCCCGGGACGGCAAAGATGGGATAGTCATAGACCCTTACGACTGTGAAGCTTTTGTTGAAGGCTTGCGAAAGCTTGCTTTGTCCCCGGAGTTGAGAGCACAGATGGGTTATAATGCTCGCCAGCAAGCCGAGGAATTTACCTGGGAAAAAGTAGCACGCCGCCGGAAAGATTTGATGCAGGAAAAATTGAAAGTTTAGGAATTAGGAGAATTATCTGAAAGAATCCTTGCTCTGCAACTTCCTTTTTCCTGCGAATATTTCTAGGAGTGCATTTTCAGGCTTAGGGTTTTTTGGGGATAATTTTTGCTGGTATTCCGACTGCGGTTGCGCCCGGTGGTACGTCGCAAATCACCACTGCATTGGCGCCTATCAAAGCATGATCGCCGATCGTTACGGAGCGAATAATTTTTGCTCCTGCACCGATATCGACGTGACCGCCAACTTGGACATTAGAAACAATTGTCACCTGTTGAAAAATCATACAGTTCGGGCCAATAGATGCCTCTGGGTGAATGACTATGCCATTAGGATGAAGCATAATGAGTCCCCCTCCTATCTGGCAGTTCAAAGGGATGTCAGTTCCAGCTACAATGCTCCAGAATATATGCTGGATTATGTTGAACCGGGATAAAAAATACCCTAAATTTCCACCTTGCTGCCGCCATTTTTGATAGTCGCGGATAGATTTTAGAAGTTGGCGACTGGGATCCCACCACTGGCAAAGTTTTTCGCGACTCCAATCTGGCTCGGTGGCAGAAACGACAGGTGTAGTTATTGATTGAAGCATTATTTGTGCAAGATAACAGATAAGATATACTGATAATCATGTGACATTCAATTATCAGTATACGATCGCTGGTTGGTGATTGACAATATTTATTTGTTGAAATTCTGTGACAATCCTATTTGAGTTGTAAGGTTTTTGTATGTTGCCAGGTTTTACTGGTAGGCACGGCGGGGTACTAACCTACAAAATGTTACAATTCATACAGAATTACTATATTGTCAACTTGTAATTATTTGGTTGACCGAGTTAATGTCTACTAACAAGCAGTAGCGATCGCACTCTGCCTTCAACAATCACAATTGCCAGAAAACTCGACGATTTCGTACAAGCATCTATCACTATAGAGGCGATAGATCTCTAGTTTATTTAAGTAACAGAAGAGACAGGTCACTTTTTTTGGTACTAATTTAAGGATTGTTTTCGACAGGGCGGGATTTGATAATTTTGGCAGGGATGCCAACGGCAGTTTGACCAGCAGGAATGTCTGATAAAACGACAGCATTTGCACCGATATTTACGTCGTCTCCCAGGTTGACCTTGCCGAGAATTTTTGCTCCGGCGCCGACGTTCACCCGATCGCCCAATTGAGGTGATTCTAGGGGTTTTTCCAAGTAGCGGTTCCCCAGGGTAACGCCTTGGCGGATAATGCAGTCGTCACCAAGAGTGCAGTGTCCATGAACGATGATAGAGCCTTCGTGTTCAATGACCACTCGGCGGCCGAGCTTGACTGTGTACGGCAAATCTATGCCGTAGGTGTTGCGGACTTTTCGGTAGAGCGATCGATATAGAATGCTCAAGGGAGCCCGCAGCAGTTTTGGTTCTACCTGCATTCTCCAGACACCGAATCTTTGAACTGCTACGGCGCGAAATCCCGGTTTTGTCCAATCGCGACCGTGAGCAATCCAGTCTTCTTTAATCTGCTCCCACAATCCGAGTGCAGGGGTTTCTACTTGATTTTCAGTTGCTATTAAATTTGACTCCGTTACCATAAGCTGTACTCAACACTCTGTTTTGTTTAAGTTGTTATTAGATGCCCCAGATATTAAGCTATTTCTCTGGTTTTTAGGGAGTAGTGCACCCGGTTTATTCACTCAAAAACACCAAGTGCTGCGGTGAATTATCTCAAAGAATTGCTTGAAATCCGGAACCCTTGTAGGGAGAAATTAAAATCAGACGATTCATTAATCTAATCCTCTTCTTTCCTTTGTTAAGTGTCCTCAAGTTGTCAACCCTTCGGCTTCGCTGACTGACAAGCTGTCCCAGATCAACTGTCAACTGAAGCAATGTTTGGTTGGCCAGGATTAACGGGGTTTCTCTGGCTTTGATTTATTTACAAACACCTTTTAAAAAATTTTTGAATCTTCAATCTTACCCCCCTTAAAAAATACACTATTCATGATAAAATCGGTGAGCATTTTTGGCGGATCGCCGTCCGGCTTACCTTGAAGTACGCGGCGCACCCTCCAGGCTCCAAAGCCCGAAGCCCAGGTGACATCAGTTAATGCTGTGTAAACCAAGCCGTAGTTTTTGAGAAAGTACCTGCGCCGGGAATCAAACCAATACTGTGGCAGTCGCTTAGGGGGTTTTTTGGTGTCAGTCACACCTGAGCTTTGACCTACTAGGTGTACCACGCGACTTTCAGGTACATACCAGCAACTCCAGCCAGCTTTGTTCGCTTGCAGGCAAAAGTCCATTTCTTCGCAGTACATGAAATAAGCTTCATCCATCAAGCCAATCTTTTCAAATACTTCACGACGGACGATCATGCTGGCTCCAGCTACCCAATCAGTTTGACAGATTTCTTGGGAAATAGGAGGCGCTACATTCCACTTTGCCAATAATTTGGATAAAAAGCGCGTCCGCCAACCAAAATCGAGTTCGGTTAAGAAATCGTGAAACCGAAAAGCTGAATGTTGCGGCGTTCCGTCGGGGTCTTCCAAGCGGCTGCCGGCGATGCCGGCCTCGGGGTTGGAGTCCATGAAATCGACGAGGGCTTTTAAGGCACCTAGGCGAACTACGGTGTCTGGGTTGAGCAGCAGGAAGTAAGGGGGGGGATTGGTGGATTGCAGGACAGGACGTATGAGGGCGTTGTTGCCGAAGGCAAATCCGCCGTTGCAGTCTAGGGGAACGAAGGATGCCCATTCGCTCCAGCCTTCTGCTGCGATCGCCGCTGCTATTTGTTCGCTAGAATTGTCGCCTGATGCGTTGTCGGCAACTGCAACTCGCATACCGGGGAGCGATCGCACTTCGGTAACTAGAGAGCGCAAGCAGTCAATGGTTAAACCAGGGGTTCGGTAGTTAACAATGACAACCAGCAGTGGATACGGGTGATTGGACTCGCTGGCTTTGGACATAAGTGCAGTTGTTGGTTTAACAACTTTTTAGCTCAAGTTGTACCCCTATGGCAAGCTGGCGCGATCGCCATTTGAGGCATCGCCTACTTTTTTGATAGTTCGGGCATATTTTACAAAAGCGGTCACTCTTATTAAGCTCTTCTGTTGAAAAGCCTGCTTTACTGCCAAGAAAAACCCCAAAAATGCCCAAAAAATCTTCAAAAAAAGATTGTATATAAGGGTTTGAGTATTATTGGATATGTCTATTTATTTCCATAGAAGTGTGACAATCGCAATTGTATAAGCTGGGATTCCATTTCGGGGTCGTAGGCTCCCTCGCGACTGTTAATTAAATCGGCCCAAGGTAGGCTTTGAGTTTCAGCCTGCAATTTTTCCACCAAGTCTGCGACGCGTCCGATGGGTTTAGCGGGAACACCGGCAACTATATCGCCTTCTGCGACATCTTTGGTGACGACCGCACCGGCGGCGACGATCGCATTTGGGCCGATGGTGACGTTGCGGAGGACGATCGAGTGATAGCCGATAAATACGTTGTCACGGATGTCTATTTTGCCCACAGCATCTAGTTTGACGTTGTAGGCTTGATTGAGCATGGCGATCGCTCCGTCGTGGCCGATCAGGATAGAGCTGGAAAAGTGGACGTTGTTGCCGATGCGGACGTAGGAGGGGTCTGTAAACACCGTGCTTGGCAGGATCGTGCAATTTTCGCCGATCGAGTACAGGTTGCCGTGAAGGCGGAGAAATTGGGTGTACTCCTCGGAACTTGGCTCGCAGAATTTGACGTAGAGGCCTCGGAACTTGCCATAGCGCATGGCAAAGTGGCGAAGGATTTTCTGAAAGATTGATTTAATCATTTTCCTGAGCCTGGGTAGATTTAAGCCTATTCGTAGACATACTAACCGCTGTTGTGTCAGGAGGTAGATCTGACAATATGACAACGTTGGCACCAATGTTCGTGTCCTGCTATACAAATACTAGACAAGTCTAGACATTTGGTTCTTACTTCATCGGGAGCATGGGAGCGGTTATCCCTCAGTAAGCTTTCACGATGAAAGCCAAGCGCGATAAATTAATTGCTGCGTTCAAATCCCTGTCCATCGAATGACCGCAACTTCCACAGTTGTAAGTTCTTTCTTTTAGTGGCATATCTTGGGTATGTCCACAGCTTGAGCAGGTTTTGCTTGACGGAAACCAGCAGTCAGCAACAATTATTTCACAGCCAAACTTTTTAGCTTTGTATTCCAGTTGACGTTTGAATTCATGGAATCTAGGACTTACGCATTGACAAAAAGCATTATCTATGTACTCTCGGCCATAGCATCACTCTGAAGGTTCGCAAAAATATGCTCACGTATAACTAAAGTGAA
>NZ_JAEQCF010000157.1:0-4573 GCF_020738625.1 Microcoleus sp. PH2017_09_SFU_O_A | reverse complement strand
CGAAAAAAATGTGCCTCAAATTTTAAGACTGAGATGTGCGTATTTAAATAATGACATCAAGCTAGGTGTTTCTACTTAGTCAAAAAGTGGGATGCTCCCCATTCCTTTCTACATCCACCACTTAATTGTTAAACTCAAATTGCGCGGTGGTTCAGGGGATATACCAGCGATTAAAGCAATCATTGCTGATTCTTTGGATGACCCGATGAATCCTTGGAAGATGGAACATTACGCAGAGCGCATCGATAGTTATTACGATGATAAACAGCGTCCTTATGCCAGGAATTTACTAGATATTTTGGCAGTCGCAAACGAGCCTTTGTTATTTGATGAATTGTTTAATCGTCTCAAGCAAGAGTCGGACACTCAAGACAAGGAAATTGCCAGGAAAGTGTTAACTCTTTTGCAGAAAGATTATTATATCCAAAAGAGTGATTTGGGATTTCAATTTCGTTATCCGCTGATTCAAAAATACTGGAAATCATCGAGATGTTGAGATTTCTTGTTTCCAATTAATCCGGCGGTTGAAACCGCGACTACACAAACGAAGTCCGCCTTCGCGGACTAAGAAATTCTCGTTCCCAGGCTCTGCCTGGGGACGCAGATCCGGAGGCTCTGCCTCTTCTTTTCCTCGGTAACAGACGAGGCAGAGCCTCTAGATATCGGTTCCCAGGCAGAGCCGGGGAACCAGTTAAATAATACTACATAACCCACCGAATCAATCTATGAAAAATACATTTATCTCCCGATTTACTCCGAGCTTGATGGCACCAGAAACCCTGGAAGATATCCTAGTCCAACGTCACACACTAGCAAATTATTTAGTAGATAAAATCCGGGATAGCGCCACAACAGATAGCAAGTATTTTCAACTCCTAATCGGGCCGCGCGGTATTGGCAAAACGCACTTAGTTTCCCTGATATATCATCGTGTTGCCAAGATGGAGGATTTGCAAGATAAATTGCTAATTGCGTGGCTGCGCGAAGAGGAATGGGGGATTGCATCTTTCTTGGATTTGTTGCGGGGAATATTCCGGGCAATTGCTCAAGAATATCCCGCAGCATATCAAGCTCAGTTACATGATGAAGTTGAAAAGCTTTATGATCTGTCCCTCGAACAAGCTGAATATAAGGCGGCAGAATTGCTGAGAGAGTTTGTTGGGAATCGGGTACTATTATTGATTGTTGAAAATTTAGAGGACGTGTTTAAAGGCTTGGAGGAATTCGGGCAGAAGCAGTTGAGGGCGTACATTCAAAATCATTCGTTTTTGACTATTTTGGCGACATCACAAAGTTTGTTTGATGGAGTCAAACTCTATGATAATCCTTTTTATGGTTTCTTCTATTCACATACATTAAATGAGTTTAAGGTTGATGATGCTGTAGATTTGTTGAATCACATTGCTAACTTAGAAGGGAATACAGATTTAGCATCTTTTATTCAAACTCCAACCGGGCGCGATCGCATAAAAGTTGTGCATTACCTTTCTGGTGGCAGTCCTCGCGTGTATATTGTTTTTTCGGCTTTTCTGATGACTCCTGAATCGCTCGATAAATTGGTGGAACCGTTCATGGAAATGCTGGATAGCCTCACGCCATACTATCAGGATCGGATGAAGTATATTTCAAATCAGCAACGAAAGATTGTTGACTTTTTGTGCGATCGAGGTGGTGCAGCACCAGTGAAAGAAATTGCTAAATACTGTTTTATTACTCACCAAACAGTATCTAGTCAACTTAAAGATTTGTTAGAAAAAGGTTATGTCAAAAAGGAAGAAATTGGACGGGAATCGTGGTATGAATTGCGGGAACCATTGATGCGTTTTTGTCTGGAGGTGAAGAAGCAGCGCAATCAACCGATTCGATTAATTGTGGATTTTATTCGGGTTTGGTATACGCGGGAAGAGTTGCAGCAGCGATTGGGATTGAGGATGGCGGATGTTGATTTTGCGGAGAAAGAATGTCATTTTATGTATCGGCAAGGTTTGAAACCGATTCCACCTGATGCTGTGATGGATCGAGAATATCATACGCGGGCGCTGGAGGCTATTGAGAACAATGAGGAAGATCCGCTTCTGAAGGCTTATTATGATGAGATGGAAAATTGTATTGAACAGAAAGATGATGTTTCGGCTTTAGCATATGCGGAAAGATTGGTAACAAGTCGCGGGGAGGCAAGAGATTGGTTGGAAAAGGGACGTTGTTTGAATAGGCTTAAACGTCGCGATGAAGCTTTGGAGTGTTTAGATAAGGCTATTGAAATTGATTCTAATTATGCGAGGGCTTGGGCTAATAAAGGTAATGTACTCAAAATTCTTCAACGCTATGAAGAAGCCTTAGTATCTTTCGATAAGGCGATCGCACTTGATCCCAGTAATAAGTGGGCTTGGGCTTGGGCTATGCGAAGTAATGTACTCAACAACCTCAGACGCGATGAAGAAGCCTTAGTATCTTGCGATCGCGCGATCGCACTTGATCCCAATTATCAGTGGGCTTGGTATATGCGAGGTAATGAACTTAACAACCTCAAACGTTATGAAGAAGCTTTAGTATCTTTCGATCGGGCGATCGAACTTGATGCCAATAATCAGTCATTTTGGGTTAAACGAGGCAATTTACTCAACAACCTCAAACGCTATGATGAAGCTTTGGTATCATTTGATCACGCGATCGAACTAGATGCCAATGATAAGTGGGCTTGGCGTAATCGAGGCAATGTACTCAAAAACCTCAAACGCTATGAAGAAGCTTTAGAATCTTACGATCGGGCGATCGAACGAGATGCCAATTATCAGTCAGCTTGGCGTATGCGAGGCAATGTACTTTACAACCTCAAACGCTATGATGAAGCCTTAGTATCTTGCGATCGTGCGATCGAACTTGATGCTAACGATCCGTGGGATTGGAATAATCGAGGCAATGTACTCAACAACCTCAAACGCTATGATGAAGCCTTAGTATCTTACGATCGCGCGATCAAACTTGATGCCAATTATAAGTGGGCTTGGGCTAATCGAGGTAATGTACTCGACAACCTCAATCGCTATGATGAAGCCTTAGTATCATTGGATCGTGCGATCGAACTAGATGCCAATTATCAGTGGGCTTGGCGTATACGAGGTAATGTACTCAACAACCTCAAACGCTATGAAGAAGCTTTAGAATCCTTCGATCGCACGATCGAATTTGATGATAATTATCAGTATGCTTGGCGTATGCGAGGTAATGTACTCAACAACCTCAAACGCTATAATGAAGCTTTACTATCTTACGATCGGGCGATCAAACTAGATGCCAATTATCAGTGGGCTTGGCGTAATCGAGGTGATATACTCTACAATCTCAAACGTTATGATGAAGCTTTAGAATCCTTTGATAAAGCCATTGAAATTGACTCCAATTCTTTTTCTGGGTGGGCTTGGCTTATTCGAGGTGATGTACTCAACCACCTCAAACGCTATGATGAAGCCTTAGTATCTTGTGAAAAAGCTTTAATATCTTGTGATAAGGCGATCGAACTTGGTAAAGAAGGTGTACCTGTCTTCTTCAATCGTGCCATTGCCATTCTCGGATTAAATCGTTGGGATGAAGGCATCGCCGCCTTAGACGACGCATTCCAACGACTTGAATCAGATGACGAAGCTAGTTCGGAAGATGCCGAATTAATTATCAGCACCCTATTCACCAGCAACGATTCAATAATATATCAAACTCGCATCACCAGCCTAATTGCAGTTTACGAAAAACACAAATATCTCTCAATCTTAGGACAGGGAATTGTGCGAAACATCCCCGCGCTAATGTCAGAAATGGTCAGCGACAAAGCCGCACGCACTTGGTTAGAATTGTGGCAAAAACTAACCAGCAACTACGAACAATTCCAAATTCCCATCCGCCTGCTGAATGCGGCTGTCCGCTATAAGGAAACCAAGGGTGACAGACGAGTTTTGCTAGAACTTCCCATTGAAGAACGCAATTTATTAGAACCGTTGGTGTTAGGAAAAGTAGAATAAGAGTACACAGGATTTAGGGACTCCGACAAAGAAACCGGGTTTTTATCAAATCTGTCGGTTACAACGAAGTATTTTCGTGAAAAACCCGGTTTCTCGGCTTCATAATAGATATAAAATATAAATTGATGATACTAGCAAAGGACTCATCCCCATGACGGCAACAATTCCAACTAAAACCTCACCACAAATCATCTACCCCGACAGTGACGGCAAACCCATGTCAGACAATACCAAACAGTTTGAATTAATTGTCACCATTCAAGGTGGAATAGATGCCTTATACAAAGACAACGAAAATGTCTTTGTAGCAGGTGATTTGCTGTGGTATCCCGTCGAAGGAGATAACAAAACTCGCCAAGCACCTGATACGATGGTAGTATTTGGTAGACCCAAAGGTTACAGAGGTTCCTACCAACAGTGGCTTGAAGATAATATCGCCCCGCAAGTTGTCTTTGAAATCCTGGCGTTGCTGAATCAGGGTATGAGACGAGAAAAAATGCGAGATTGGAGCCGAAAATGATTTCTGGGATTTTGATTGGGAATTGGAACATCTCCAAATT
>NZ_JAEQCF010000032.1:68838-79291 GCF_020738625.1 Microcoleus sp. PH2017_09_SFU_O_A | reverse complement strand
ACAGGCATCTTGCCTGTTCCTAATTGTCAGCAACAGGCAAGATGCCTGTTCCACAAGAAATTCACTCTTTAGTGAAACAGGCATCTTGCCTGTTCCTAAACAAGTAATTGAGAATGGTGCAAAATGTGAGTTCAAACTGGCTTCTTCACAAGAACCTCAATCTTTTTAGCTGAACTGTAAACAATTTTCTTTCGTATTTCATCAGCGATTAGTATTAATGGTGGGCAGACGATTAGCAGCGACCATTGCCAGGTCGATAGCGGTGCAGTCGCAAAGACTTTTTGTAAAGGTGGGAAATAGATAATAGATAGAATCAGTACGCACTCAACCGCAATTCCTAACCAGATTAAAGGGTTGCTAAAGAAGCCCAAGCGAAAAATTGAAGTGCGCTCACTGCGGCAGGCGAAAACGTTTCCAATTTGGCAGGCTACGATCGCCGCCAGCATCATAGTTGTGGCTTGATGTTGACACTCTCAGCGCTGAAGCGACTGAGATTCTTAAGACATTGCGGTCTTAATATCCTGATTGCTCAGGTTCCCAAACTCAGCACGTTTGCTCATAGAGGGTGCTGATATCTTTTGGGCGTTTAGGTGTTCAACACCAGGTTTCGCGTCCTGGCCCACGTACCATTCTCAAAGCTCGATCTCTGATAGTTTTTGCAGCACCAATATCGGCGTGTTCGTGATATCCACATTCCACACAGATAAACTTTTCTTCATCTCTATTTTCCTGGTCGATATGACCGCAATTTCTGCATTCTTGGCTAGAGTGCTTAGGATTAACTTTAATTACGATTTTTCCTTGCTTTGCAGCCAGATACTCAATCTTTAATCCTAAATCGCCCCAGCCTGCATCGGAGATAGCACGATTCAATCCCTTTTTCCTGGATTGCCCATTCTTCAGAAACCTCCCAGTTTTCTCATCACTTTTTACCTTGCATCGGCGCATCATCCCAGAGATATTCAAATCTTCTAAGGCGATTGCATCAATGCTTCTAGATACAATCTTATTCGCAGTTTTCCATTGATACGCTTGGCGTTTATCACCAATTTTTTGATGAAATCTGCTAACTTTGATAGCTGCTTTTTTGCGGTTTTTACTGCCTTTTGTTTTGCGGCTAACCCGTCTCTGTCTAATTTTCAGAGTACGTTTAGCTTTTTTGTTGGTTGAAAATCTAGGGTTCTCAATTTGGTAGCCATCAGAAAGATGAACCAGTTTAGTGAGTCCTAAGTCGCAACCGATTACTTTGGGATTGTTACCGAGAGCTTTGGGGCTGTATTCAGGTACAGACTTATCTTCTATTCTCACGGAAACATACCAATCATTCTGTCGTTTCCTAACTGTGCAAGCCTTGATGGTAAAACCACTTGGGATTGAGCGAGAGTTGTGAAACCGCATCCATCCCAGTTTAGGTAAGTAGATTTTATTGCCCTTAATTTTCACCCCCATCGCATAAGTAAAAGATGTAAAATTACTGCGGTTCTTGAATTTAGGAAAACCCCTACCTTCAAAGAAGTTTTTGTAGGCAATGTCTAAGCGTTTAACATTCTGTTGTAAAACTGTTGAGTCTATTCTACTATACCAAGGTCTAGCCATTTTTAACTCAGGTAATGCTGTAATCTGAATGTCACCAGCACTTCGACGAGGATTTCGACGCTTACCTTCAAAGTCAAACTTAGAATCTTTCCAAGGATTTCCGGTTGCGCCACTTTTACTTACGAAGCAGGTCAATGGTGAAGCTTCGCTTTTTGTTCTGATGTCACAGTAGTTACCCTGGATAAACTGCTGATTGTACTGACAGATTCTGTCATTCAAGCACCAATTATACTGGCTTCGCAGCATATCTATCCAATCCGACATTTTTGATGATTGTGTTTGATTGGGTCGCAACTTATAAACATAGTTTGTTAGCAATCTGGTTCACCTCCTTAGTTTGTATTTTAACGTCTTTCTCTGCTTTCAAGTGTTAAGAATTAAGAAAAATTCACGGCGGTTGAAACCACCCGTGCCGCTTACATCGAGCGGGCTGAAGCCTCTGAGTTTTCCGCTTGCCGAATGTTTTTTTATAAATGCCACAATAATCCCGATCGCAAAAATGAAGCTTTCCTTGAGTTCCATACCCACCAACAGGTTAGTCAGCAGAAACACCACAACACCCAGCCCAAGGGCGATCGCCGTGATGACGTGCACCACGCTGTTGATTTGAACTTCCAGGGTGCTGGGTTCTCGTTTCACCGTTGTAGTGAGATGGGCAACCTGACCAAACTCGGTCTGAGTTCCTGTAGCGTACACGACCGCTAATCCACGCCCTGCCGCAACGGTAGAACCCGCAAAAACCAGATTGCTTGATTCGGAGGCACGCATCTTTTCAGTGGCTACAGGTTCCGCCGATCGGGCAACCGGCAGCGATTCTCCAGTCAGCACCGAGACATCGACATAACAAGACTGGGCCGAAACCAGTCTGGCATCAGCAGAGATGCGATCGCCCTCTTCCAACTGCATGACATCTCCCGGCACCATCTCCCTAACCGAAATCTCACCTAGCTTCCCATCTCGATAGACTTTGGCTCGCGCGGGCAACATTTTATTGAGTGCTGTTAACGCTTGTTCTGCCTGGAATTCTTGCCAAAAACTGAAACCGGCATTAATCCAGATCACAGCCCAGACTGCCCAGCCGAGTTCTGGTGTACCGGAGACAAAAGCCAGTCCACCTGCAACCCAGAGCAAGAGTGCCATGAAATGAGTCAACTGATCGGTGAAGCGGAGTAATAGCGATCGCTTCGCTGGTTCGGGCAGTTCATTAAACCCGTAATGCTTAATTCTGATTGCTGTTTCTGCTTCTGAAAGTCCCTTTTGGGAAGTTGAAAGAGTTTCGTAGACTTGCTGAGTTGATAGTGTCCAAATAGGCGAATGAGATGCCATAAAAAGTCAACAAGTTGCCTCATAAGTTTGCTGCACGGTTGACAAGAGTGCTCCTATGGCTTCTTACTGCTGACTCCATCAGTGGTGCGCCCGCTGATTTCAGTTTCGTGGACGCGGTAAATTGCGATCGCCTCGGAACGTCCCTGACTATCAATCCAAGTGCGATTGATCGCAGGTGATAGCATGGGATTGCGCTCTTTGACGAGGTGCATTACTCGATCGAGATCTGCTTGCTCAGTCACGCGCAAAGCTCGACCATTGACAATAACACTGCGCCAATGAAGAGGCTCGCGTATTTCTTCAACCTGCAAACAAATTTCGGGATTCGCATCAAGATCGTGAGTCTTCATGCCGATCGTGGTAAACAGGTAAATGTCATCTGCTTCGAGATAATAATTCATGGGTATCACGTAGGGCTTGCCTTCGTGGATGCAGCCCAGATGACCGTATCCTACTGTGTGTAGGAGTTCGTGTATTTCTTTTGAACTCATTTCATCAATATCTAACATTACTATTTTCCTAAAGTTTTAGTTAATTAGTAGTATTCAATAGAAATAGTCCACGGTTTACATCTGTCATTAGATATAGTCGAGATCCTCACAAATCTTCTGCCCGCTTAGGAACGCAAATTAAATAATTTACACTCTTGAAAGTGGGATAGGCCAGAAGAACCCGTCCTTTCTGTACGGGTTCTCCTGCCCATCCCACAAGAATCATTAAATTGTAAGTTATTTAATTCTCATTACTTAATGGCTGCTTTTTTACCCACTGCTACGCTCGCTACAACTAAACAAGCTGTACCGAGGGCGATCGGCTCCGCCTGTTTCACCAAGCAAAATAGCCGAAGCCAGCAGGGTAAAAAATGGTTGCAACAACTGAATTTGACCTACCCCTGCAACTCCACCCATCGCCATCTCGTGATAGAATGTGCGTCAGAAAATAGCTTTTCCATGATTGAGACAATAACGTATTCTGACGCACCCTACGACTGTCTCTAGCCGAAGCTGCGGACACCAAAACCCTACCAACTAAAATCTAAAATCTAAAATCTAAAATTGGTTGAGGGTATTTTCTAGTTTTTCGGCAATGCCTTCAACCCAATTTTCATCTTGCTTGGTATAGCTGCGCGGCGCGTTAGCACCTAATATTAATACGCCTTGAGTGCCGATCGGCTGACAGATCACTCCTTGGGTATTTTCTGGCAAATAGTCGAATTCGATTTTGCCGGGATAAATATCGAGCTTTACTAAATAAACTGGTTTGTTTTTGTCGAGCACTCGCTGCAATATTGGCCCTGGCTTGACTTCGGGATTGATGCCTAAGATGCCGCGCCTCAATAAGACTTTTCCTTGATATACAATGACGATCGCCCTTGTGGCCGTATTTGTCAACAGCAAACGCGACGCCCAGGCTAATTCTAGCTTGACGGCATCGGGCAAATCCGGCGCCAGCTCGAAGCCTTCAGAGCCGGTAAGCTGTACCGAATCGGGCGATCGCGCTTGCACCTGTTGCCACAGCAAACCTGTTAAAATCAGCAGGGCGCTGATAATTACTCCCAAAACGTCCGATCGAGTTTGAGAGTCTGTAATTTGCTCTGTCAGTAAGCGGTTGACCACCAGCAGCGTACCTGCTAACCCTCCCGCAACTAAGGGTAATTGCCGCAATACTTTATTTGGATCAGATTTTGTCATTGGTCAGTTGATAGTTGACAGTTGACAGTTGATAGTTGACAGTTGATGGTTGATAGTTGTCATTTAGGCTTTGATGCACTCGCTCACCAAGAAACCGGGTTTTTAACCGAGATTGAGGGTTTTAACCAGTATTTTGGTTGAAAAACCCGGTTTCTGGATACCTATGCTTAAGTTTTATAAGGAGTAGTTGATAATTTAACAACTGCCAATTGCCAACTGCCAACTGCCAACTGCCAACTGTCAACTGCCAACTGCCAACTGTCAACTGCCAACTGCCAACTGTCAACTGTCAACCGACTTCGCCAATTTCGACAATGCGCTGGAATAGATAGCCGGTGCCGCGGGCGGTGAGAATTAATTCAGGATTGCTGGGGTCGTCTTCCAACTTTGCCCTCAGCCGGGAGATGTGAACGTCCACAACGCGGGTGTCTACGTGGCGTTCTGGCGTGTATCCCCAAACTTCTTGCAAAATTTCCGATCGCGAAAAAGGCTCTCCAGAACGGCTGACAAGCAGCTCTAACAAGCTGAATTCCATGCCTGTGAGCCGAATTCGTTCGTCGCCTTTATAAACTTGGCGCTTGTTGGTGTCAATCCTAATATTAGTTACGTGGATGACTCCAGAACTGGGAATGCCTGAAGCGCCGTTTTTGTCAACCCGGCGCAGTACCGAACGGATGCGGGCTTCGAGCTCTTTGGGAGAGAAAGGTTTGACGACGTAATCGTCGGCGCCCAATTCTAAACCGGTGATGCGATCGGCTACGTCTCCCAAAGCGGTTAGCATGATGATGGGTACGTCTGATTCTTTGCGTAACTCCTGACACACGCCGTAACCGTCGAGCTTCGGCATCATCACGTCCAAAACTACTAAGTCGGGTTCGGTGTTGCGAAATGTTTCGAGAGCTTCTTCACCGTCAGCAGCGGTGACGACATCGTAGCCAATCATGGAAAGGCGAGTCTCCAGAATGCGCCGGATACTGGCTTCGTCATCGACTACCAGAATTTTTTCTTTATGATTTTCCAAGTTACCGAGCACTCCTTAAGTTACATTTCAGATAATCTTAATTTTTTGTACCCTATCATAGAATATACAGATTGAATCGTGTATGGCGATCGGTCTGAAAGCTTGATAATTGCTTTAACTCAGACTTTTCTAAATGTTAGGGTGACTATTTATCATAGTAAACAATGCCTAAGCCTCGAATACAATATATTTGTCGGGAATGTGGGTATGATTCACCACAATATTTTGGCAGGTGTCCTAGCTGTCACAAGTGGGATTCTTTTGACGAGCAGTTAGAACCACATACTGCTGGTGGGCCACGGGCTGGTTTGACTGGGGTGACAACTAAGTCAGTGGGCGGTTCGCCTCCTGATAAGTCGAAGGGTCAACCAAAGGTATCTTTTAGATTATCGCAGATTTCCGACCAAACTCAGTCTCGCTGGCCTTCTGGCTATGGGGAACTCGATCGAGTTTTGGGAGGTGGGATTGTTCCGGGTTCGCTGGTGTTGATTGGCGGGGAACCGGGAATCGGGAAATCGACGCTGCTATTACAGATGGCGAATATGTTGGCGCGCAAGGATAGAATACTCTATGTTAGTGCGGAGGAGTCTGGTCAGCAAGTAAAATTGCGATCGCAGCGTTTGGGCGTGGCTAATCCGGTTAATTTGTCAAGCAATGGCGGAAATATATCTGATAGCAATGGGGAGGCTAAAACGGATTCCCAGGACAATTCAGCGGAGAATTTCTACTTGCTTCCAGAGACGGATTTAGAAGTTGTTTTGCGGGAGTTGGAAGCGCTGAAACCGAATGTGGCGGTGATTGATAGCATCCAAACTATTTATTTTGCTAATTTAACATCGGCTCCGGGTTCGGTAGCTCAGGTACGGGAATGTACGTCTGCTTTGATGCAGGTTGCAAAAAGGGAAAATATTACTTTATTCTTGGTTGGTCACGTTACTAAGGATGGATCTTTGGCGGGGCCGAGGGTTTTGGAGCATTTGGTAGATACTGTACTGTATTTTGAGGGCGATCGCTTTGCTTCTCATCGCCTTTTGCGATCGATGAAAAACCGTTTTGGCGCGACTCACGAAATCGGTGTTTTTGAAATGGTAGCCAATGGTTTGCGAGAAGTAGATAATCCGTCGGAGTTGTTTTTAGGCAATAAAGATGAATTTTCTCCGGGTACTTCGACGACGGTTGCTTGCGAGGGAACTCGACCGATTTTAGTGGAGATTCAGGCGTTAGTCAGCCCTGCAAGTTTTGGTGCGCCACGCCGTTCTACTACTGGTGTGGATAGTAGTAGATTGCAGCAAATTTTGGCTGTTTTGGAGAAAAGGGTGGGGATTCCTTTGTCTAAATTGGATGTGATTGTGGCGTCGGTAGGCGGGTTGAAGGTGGAGGAACCGGCGGCGGATTTGGGGGTGGCGATCGCAGTTGTGGCCAGTTTTCGCGATCGGGTAATTGATGCGCGCACAGTTTTGCTCGGAGAAGTCGGTTTGGGAGGACAAGTGCGGCCGGTGTCGCAATTAGAGTTACGGCTAAGGGAAGCGGCGAAATTGGGTTTCAAAAGGGCGATTATTCCTAAGAATCAATCCGTGCCAGATTTGGGGATGGAAATTATTCCGGTGGCTAGAGTGATAGATGCAATTATTGCAGCGATTCCGGCTACTCCTGCTCAGTTGCAGTCGGATGATATGGAAGTACAATCTGTTGATTTGGAGGAAGAGGATTTATCGAATTGAGTTAGAATGGTGATGTTGTAAATTGATATTAAGGAGGCACAAGTTATGTATCAAGTAGACATTGTTGAGGCTAAAGAAAAACTTCTGGAATTAATCGAAGCGGCGATGAGAGGTGAAGAAGTTGCCATTAGTAAAGATAATCAGCCTGTTGTAAAATTGGTAGTAATTCCCAAACAAGCTAAACCCAATCGGCAAGCAGGGAGTGCTAAAGGAATGGTTTGGATGTCCGATGATTTTGACGAACCTCTAGAAGAATTTAAGGAGTACAGATCATGAGGCTGTTGTTCAACACTCATGCCTAAACACGATCAAAAGAAAAAAAATATCGTTGTTTAGCAACAAACATTATGAGACGATTGCGAATAACCACACTTATTCAAGTCATAGTTATGGCAATCGTAACACTCTATCACGGTACAGATATTGAGAGTGCATTGGATATTTTGAATAACGGGTTAAATGGCGATCGCTTGCTAGTTTTGCAAACTCAGCCTGTACAATTAGGTCAAGGTTGGTACGCTGCGTTAGATCCAGAAGTAGCCTGGTTCTTTGCTGCCCTATCACCAGGTTTAGACGATTTAGGCTGCACAGTTATTGAAATGTCTTTGCCTGTGGTAGAATTAAACTATCTGCTGGATAGAGGAGAAGCTAGAATTGAGCCAATTGCCAATGTGATGTTCTCCGCACAGCAAATATGGTTTTCAATTAATGCCTTTGATTTTTTAAATGAAAAAGCTGACTTTCAACCTTGCCAGGAAGCAGGATAAATGAAAAACAATTACACCATGAACGATTTAAAAATTCGTTCTACAAATCGTACAACTACAGATAATGGCATTACTGCACATACTCATACTGTGTTGTTTGAGCGTCTGCTGACAGTTGAAGAACAGGAACAATTCACACAAATATTAAATAGTGTTTGCGAAACATTTGATTCATCACAAGGTTTAGATAATAAGTTTTTAGCTAATCCTCAAGTGACATTCACTGATCCTAACCAGGTACATTATACAGTGAATCAGCGCATTTTTGCAGGTTCGTGGAAGGATGAACTATTTGCTAGGTTAGTTGCATTTAGTCAGGAAGTTGCTAGTATTGCTGAACATGATGGAAATCCTGTCTTTAGCAAACTAACAAAGTTAAAGCAACTGCAAAAGTGGGCACAGTCACAGATTGACAATACTGCCCAACCTGAAGTTAGACCTGATATTGCAATTACAGTGTTGCAGTTAATTGATGAAGTTGAAAGGTTGCAGAATCAAGTTAAGCAAATAGAAACTAAATCACAAACTGCATAATGTTGTAAAAAACCAGATATAACAATCACGAAAGCCTACGAGTTTCCAGCAAAAGTCACAGAGGGCGGGAAAATAGAATTTCCCGATACCATCTTAAAATACTTAGCAGCTAACCAAGAAGTCAGAGTTATTGTTCTGGTGAAAGAAACAACTGATACAGAAGAGGAAAATTCTGCTATATTGGTTTGTAGTGAGGACTTTAGTCCGCATCCATTCCGAGGACTAAAGTCCTCACTACAAACCTTTTTTATTGCGCGTAATCGGACATGACATAATATAAAATCTCTGTCCCGGGTTAGAGAAAGAATACCATAAATATTGTATTATAGAGAATGTTTAAAAAATAGTTAATTTCCCAATTTTTAGAGGCGCGTTTTCACTCAAATATGAACAAGTCAAAAAGACGTAAAAATCAGTGGTCAAATGAACTAAACGATATCATTCGAGGTGCATCTGGCGGATTTTTGTTCGGGATTCCGCTGCTGTATACGATGGAGGTTTGGTGGATCGGTTCCTCTACTAAACCAGCGCAAATGTCGATCGCCATTATAACTACTTTTATCGTCGTTTTCTTGCTGACTCGCACTGAAGGCTTTCGCAAAACTAAGGACATCCGGTGGCGGGATGCTGCAATCGATACCGTAGAAGCGATCGCGATTGGCATTGTCTGCGCCGCTGTTATCCTGTTTTTGCTCCGGGAAATTACGCCGGAGACTCCGCTGCAAGAAGCTTTGGGGAAAATCATTTTTGAAGGCTTGCCCTTTGCCTTGGGAGTGGCCCTGGCAAGCGGTTTCTTGAGTGGCGATCGCTATCAAAGCTCAGACAGCGACAGCGAACCGATGATTAATCCCACTTTAGCAGATATCGGTGCTACTTTAATTGGCGCGATGATAATTGCTTTCAACATCGCCCCAACTGACGAAATTCCCATGCTAGCGGCAGCTATTTCGCCACCTTGGCAATTAGCAATTATCGCCGCTTCGCTGCTAATTTCCTACGGTATTGTATTCGCAGCCGACTTTACTTCTCAAGCAAAACGCCAGCAGCAGCGAGGAATTTTTCAGCGTCCCCTCAGCGAAACTGTGATGGCGTATTTAGTATCGCTGGTGGCTTCTGCATTTATGTTGTTTTTCTTCCACAAACTCAGCTTTGACGACCCTTGGTCTGTTTGGTTGGGCTATACGTTAGTATTGGGATTGCCGGCGACTGTTGGCGGCGCGGCGGGGAGGTTGGCGGTATGAGTGACAGTAATGCCGAAAGTAAAATGGAACAACCGGAAAAAAGAACTTTTGCTGAATGGGTAACATTTGCGATCGCCTGTTCGATCCTGTCTACCATCACCGGACTCGTACTTTACAACTGGGTGACTAAAAAACAGGAACCTCCTGTGATTTCTGTGACTCGCAACGAGCCAATTCGCGCCACCAAAGGGCAATTTTACGTACCGTTTAAAGTTACTAACACGGGCGGCGAAACGGCAGAATCAGTGCAAGTTGTAGCGGAACTGCGCGTCAAGGGCGAAGTCTTGGAATCTGGAGATCAGCAAATTGATTTTTTGTCAAGCGGTGAAACTAAAGAAGGAGCTTTTATCTTCAGCCGCAACCCCAGTCAAGGTGAATTGATTGTGCGATCGAGCAGTTATCAATTGCCTTAAAAAAGCTCAGATTCGGGAGTTTCAATATATCAAAAGTCAATTGATATAGCGGTTCTCAGAAAGATGAGGTACGTTGTTGGGCTTCAGCCCTCTTGGTTTCAGTGGTTATATAACCTGTCAGTCATACCTCACCTTTTTGAGAA
>NZ_JAEQCF010000032.1:0-68792 GCF_020738625.1 Microcoleus sp. PH2017_09_SFU_O_A | reverse complement strand
CACTACAAACAAATACCAAAGGTTCGTAGTGAGGACTTTAGTCCTTTAATTTCTGCGGACTGAAGTCCTCACTACAAACAAATACCAAAGGTTCGTAGTAAGGACTTTAGTCCTTGGATTGATGCGGACTGAAGTCCTCACTACTAACCAATCTGTGCGATCGCCCTACCGTTTCACCATATTGTGTTCCCACTTCCAAACACAGCTAGAAATCAAATTCGTGCAGACATGAGCTGTAATTGGTACTAACAAATTGCCAGTAGCTAAAACACTGTAACCCAGCAGGAAACCCACAGCCGTCGCCCAAACAGCATAAGGCCACTGATCCATTCCTCCCAAGTGCAGAATGCCGAAACAAAAACTCGATAAAACTAAACCGGTCACATTCAATCCCAAACCAGACAGCATCACGCCTCGAAATAGCAATTCTTCGCTAAGTCCGGGTAGCAGTCCCAGCCAAATTAAATCCGGCCAAAACAAAGGTTTGAGCACTACTTCCAAGTAAATGTCTGCACTCCGGCGATAACCGGGCCAGAGTTGATATACGATCGCACTACCGCCTGTAATTGCCAGTCCGATCGCCAATCCTTTGAACAAATCCATGACGATCAATTTGACGGGCAAAAGCGATACCGATCCAAATATCAACCACAATTTAGCTACCGCCAGCAACATAATTGCTGTCACGCCCATTGCTACTAAAACCTGAGTGCGCGTCAACGGTTCAATTTCTGGATTTTCGGGAAGTTTTTCTGGCACTTAATCAATTTTAGATTTTAGGTTTTAGATTTTAGATTTGTTGAGTTGAGTCAGACAAACACCGCAGGGAGGAGATGTCTGCACCCAAAGAAGCTGGACTAATGCCGGCTCGTAAAGCGACCAATACGCCGATCGCCTCTAAATATGAGTTTACCTGCAAAGCTTTGATTCCGAGTTTTTCTGGGGAAGCTTGCATCTGGGTTTTGTTGTCACCCACAGCAATAATTTGTACTGTCGATCGCCCGCTCAAACTCAGAATAGCACTACCGCCGCACGCTGTGGCCGGTATTACCACCGCATCGACTCGATCCGCCCACAAATCCTGGGATACCGAATCGAAATTTCGCCTGTTTGCATGGAAGTTCTCTCTTGTGGGGCGGGCATCTTGTCCGCCCAATACCTGTGGTAAGCAAGATGCCTGTCCCACACCAGGAGTGACAAATTGCGGTGCTTTGCTAAGCCCTGCAAGCACGCAAGGTAAGAAAGTATAACCGATTTCCTCCGCAGCCGATCGTGGCGAAAGATGTGGATCGAGGGGAAGTGGCGACAGGGCGGGGGCGTGGGCGCAGGGAATTTTAAATGTTCTGACAATGAGGTGACTGATGACTGCTTCCGCGCCTGCGAGGGGATCGACTCCTTTCCCGCGGCGGTAGTTTTCGAGGGCGACGCTACCTTCATCGTCGGGAAATCTGGCCACAACTGCGATCGCCTGGACTTTTGCTTGTGCGATCAATTTGTCGGCGGCGCGCAGTAAACTGTCGGGATTGCCGATCGTCCCCCAGGATGCCCCTGATTCTGAAATGCGTAATTCTACTTGCAGGGGGCGATCGGTCAAAATACAATCAGTTATGTTTAAACCCAATGTAGCTCTAGCAGCATCAACGGCTTGCAAGTGGCGCAATTGTAACTCAGGTTCGATCGCGCAGTCCATGATTAAGCCGATGCGATTTTGATGTACCGGTTGCAGGCCCCAGCATCCGGCTGCAAATTTGTCAAGGGCGTAACCTTCGACGTAAAGTGCATTAGGTATCGGCCAATAAAGTTGAGCACCGTTGAGGACGTTGGGGTGAGTAATTAGCGTATCAGAAATTTGGGCGATCGCCCTAGCAACGGGCAGCGCATCGCCTGCAAAGCCCCCAATCGAGGCTCCAATGCCTGTGGGGACTATCAAAACCACTGTTAAAGGGCGGGGCTTCACGCTGCTACGGGGGATGCTTCCACGAGCACGTAGCCTTCTACCAGAGCCTTTTGGCGATCGACATCCACGTCTGTAACGGCCCAGCGCAGGGGTTCGCCGTGTTTTTGCAGTTCAATTTCAATAGCTGAGTGCAGTTCTTCGGCCGTATCGCGGAGGTCTACTTCTGCGGAAATGAAATGGGTGGTCATGGGGCGATCCATAGTGGTTTTACCGCGATCGGTACTTGGGTACTTACGTAAATTTTAGCTTAGTCCTAGGATTTACCGAACTGGCGATCGTAAACAATGTCTTCTTTTTCAGTTTCTATCTTCAAGTGCGATCGGGGAAAAGAAACGCAAAGTAACACATAACCTTCAGCCTGAAGTTCGGGACTAACACCCATGCAATCAACCTGCTTAAGTTGACCCTCAACCACCTTAGCAGCGCAAGTAGTACAAACCCCCGAATTGCAAGAGTTGGGCAAATCAATCCCCGCGGCGATCGCAGTTTGCAGAATTGGTTGATCTTCCGGCACTTCTACGGTATAAGTGCTGCCTTGGTGGAGTAATTCAACAGTGTAAGTTTGAGACATATTTCAATTATTGGTTTTAATTCCCAATTGGAATCTACGGTAGATTTGCAAACAAAGCAGAAAACATTGTACCGCTGTTGGTGATTTGGTGCAAGTTGACAAAATTTATAGGAGTTACGCACGGGGGCCTAGAAACCGGGTTTTTTACAAAAATACTTGATTGCAGCCCTTAAATTCTGTAAAAACCCGGTTTCTTTGTAATGACACGCAATATATGTTCACTCACTTAATAACTAATTTCTGCCTTCAACCCAACAACTCATCAACCGCAACACTAAAACCCAGCAGCACTAACTGAGTGCTGATTACGTCACCGGAATTAAACGCTAACTTTTGAGTTTGAGTCATTATCAATATCCAGCAACTTTCTGGAAAAACAATCCAAACTTCCAGACAACCAGAATCCAAATACTCTTGTGCTTTCAAAAAAATCTCTTCCGCAATATCAGTAGGAGAAACAATTTCAGCAATTAACAGCGGACTTTGAGGAAAAGTAGGAACATCGCCATATTCAGCAACAAGTTCAGCAGTCAGATAAGCAACATCAGGGCGACGCACTCGCCTGTCAGTACGACAAGGAACTTCAGTATAAACTTCGCCCCCTTGTCCGCTAGATATCTTGTAACTTCTCCAAGAAAAATCTAGTCTAGATTGGATTCTACTGTGTTTTACTGTCATTCCATTTTTCTCCGATATTTGCCCGTCCACCCATTCCATATCGTCGGGGGGACTAGCGATGAAGTCTTCTAGAGAAACATTTTCTGATAAAACGGCTGTCATTACCATAGCCATTGACTCCCTTTTGCAGAATTCAATAATATTATAGCAATCTTTGGAAATGGGTAATGGGTAATGGGTAATTGGTAATGGGTAATTGGTAATTGGTAATTGGTAATTGGTAATTGGTAATTGGTAATTGAAACTCACCCAATGCCCAATGCCCCATGCCCAATGCCCCATGCCCAATTTAATCAATATTAATTTGATTAGGAGGTTTTGGTTGATTCCGATTATCATCCTTCAAAGTTTTGCGCCCCGACGACGCATAATCCTTGTACAAATCCACAAACATCTTAGTCAACTGCTGCAAAGAAAGTTGTTCCCCATTGATTTGAGATTTCATATAAGCTTTCAGCACTTCGATGTAAGCCAAACCAAGAGCCAGCGTCAGAGTAGCCGCCGTTGCACCGGAGATAGCACCACCGACAATTGTACCCGCACCCGGAATCATTTTAATCAAATTAGTCACAATACTTCTACCAACAGCAGTCACCCCACCAGCACCGCTAATAGCAGACAGCATCGCCGAGATAAATCCCTTATCAAAGGGCATTCCAAAAATCACAGTAATATTAGCAATCATTGCCGTTTGCATCGTCATCAAAATTGGCGCATCAGCAAACGGCACAGGAGTTGCACCGATAATCGCAGAACCGGCAACATAGGCACTTAAATACTTAAATGCCATATCAGATTTGAGTCCAATATTGGCAATTTGTTCTTTGACAAAGGCTTTTTTTGCTACTTCCGGCAGCAGTTGAAAAGTTGCATCAACCAACTTATCTAAACCGTGAGACTTTACTGTATAATCCTCATCAATCTCTTCTGGTTCAGCCATGACTGGGATAATTTGACTGACTGGCAAATTCATGTGTTCCAGTTGCTTGAAAAACTCGCTCGGTTTTTTCGATGTAGTTTGAGTGAGCACTAAAATAACTGGTACATCCATGATTTCCATTTCTCTTAGCCAGCCTTCTTCCACGGATTCTATGCGATTTGCGCCGTGATTGATGCAGTACCAAATGACGTGAATGTGTTCTTTGGGGTGCAGAAGTCTTTGGTCTTCAATGAGTTTAGCAACGTTTAATTGAATAATTTTAATTTGTTCGGCGTTGAGTTCAAGTCCAGGAGTGTCGTAAACTGCGATCGGGCAATTCGGTTTAGTATATTGGCGGATACCGTGAGTGACGGGGCGGCCGACTCCGGTTTCTGCTAAGCGCTGGCGAAAAACTGCATTAATCAGGGTACTTTTGCCGACTCCGGTTTTGCCGATGACTAAAACATTGCACTGTCCCACTTGGTTTTCTGCGTCTTTGAAGGCATCGTAACTGTTGATTAAAAGCTCGTCTAAGGAAAAGTCGTTTGACATGGCGTTTTCTAGAATGGTGGGATATCGAATCTGGATTAAATAAACACCACCGAATAGAATTCGGGGCTATACAAACGAAGTCCGCCTACGCGGACTGAGGAGTCTCAAATATATTGTAGCAATTTAGTTTGATGTTTAAGCTAGCAGGCGATCGACCTCAATGCTAAAACCGATCAGAATTTGTTGAGTGCTAGCGGTATCACCCGCTCGAAATGTTAATATTTGATTTTGAGTCATCACAAATATTAAATGACTTTCTGGAAAAACTAACCAGACTTCCTGACAGCTAGATTCTAAATATTCCTGTGCTTTGAGAAAGACATCCTCAGCGATATCGGTGGGTGAAACTATTTCGGCAATTAAAGGAAAACTTTGGGGTAAAGTGGCAAGATTACCAAATTGTGCGACTAATTCGGGTGTGAGATAAGCGACATCGGGACGGCGAATGTTTTGGTTAGTGTGGCAAGGTGGTGAAATATAAAAATCACCATTTTCTTTGCTTAAATTTCTGTAATTTGACCAAGAACAACCCAGCGTTGATTGAATTTTACCATGCTTGAGCGTGGCTCCATTTTTCTCTACGATTTTACCATCCACCCATTCCATGTGATCGAGGGGATTAGCCATGAACTCTTCTAGAGTAAAATGCTTTTGTGCGACAGTAGCAGCGACCATAGTTATTTCCTCGCTTTTGCATATTCACTGATCCTATTATGACCGATCAGTACAGAGAAGGATATCTGATTCAATTATTCAATATTTTCAGGATTTTCAGACATATCGCACTCAGGCGGTAAAAAATCAGGATTAAGAACTTCTTCTTCAGTAAAGGGAGACTCTGGGGGAAATATTTGAATAGATAAACCTGTTTCATCTGCGGCTAATTCCCTAGCATCTTGATAAGATTCATTAAAAATCTCTTCAAAAAAACGATACAAACTCGGACTGGTTTTGAAGGTATCTCCGATGCGTTTACGATGTTCACGAATGGTGTACACCCAACTATTGGTTCGTTTTTCTGGCTGATATTTATACTTAAGTAAGTGCATTAAAAGTACCCTCAAATTGCTTTTTAAAGCATTCTTGTCGCTTCTCCCCATGCTTTCGAGTTCCTCTAGTAAGTTCTCTAAATCTATTTCAGAAAACTTACCCTCTTTTAATAAGTTGATTGTTGTCTGTAACCACAGATAAAAATCCTGTTCATAAAGGGATGTTATTGCAGTTGTCATTGATTGGATAGTTGTCATTTTGTTTGACTCCCTTTCTCTTCTCTAGACATAAGTCTAACATATTCGATAATTTATCGCTATGTGGGGTCAAGAAACCCGGTTTCTGTTATGATTAAGGCAGACTCACCTAGAGTTGACTAAGAAACCCGGTTTCTAACCTACTCAATACTTTGAATTAGTTTAATGTTATTTCTCAGCCATTCATTGACCAAAACTTGCACCTCAATCTTTTTATGCTCGGCAATTTTAGTCACAAATTCCTCGACATCTGGTTCGAGATAAATGGGATAATGAAAAGTAGCATCAGGATGGTAAAACTTGCCTTGTTCTGCTGGAGAAAAATCATACTCTGATTTCATAATTTCCTCTCTTGATAAGCTTGGGTTTCAGTAAAATTAGCTTTGCGGGCTGAAATGAGCCGAATTATGCAAGAAGTGCGATCGGTTTGTTCAAAGGTATGAACAACTACCCTTAAATTTCCTGTTTCATCTAAGCCTATGGTAATCCATCTATCTTCATCTTGACTGTGTTCTTCATCATAGATTGTTAATTGAGAACTATCGCGAAAAACAGTTGATGCCAAACGAAAATTTAATTGATGCTTGCGAATATTTTGCTTTTCTTTGGCTGGATTCCAATCAAAGTTATAATCCAAGGAAATCTATTATGGTAAATCAATGTGGAATCAAATTATAACATAAATTCGTAATTTATGTACTAAGGAGCTACTTGGACTTTTAGCATCTCCCAAGTTTCCCGTTCCATGTTCAACATATCCCCTACTTCTTGCAAAAGTTCATAACCATTTAAATCTATGGGAAGTTCTTCTTCAATGAGAATATCGCACAAAGTCTCTAACGCCAAATTCCACTCACCAGCCTGAATATCTGAAACCAAAAATTCTATTTGATTATCTGACAGTTGCAGTTTCACGATGTTAATGACTTCATTGAGTTTACTTTCCACAATTTTATAGTCAAACATTTGTTTTGCTCCTGACAATATTTCTAGGGATTTTTGGGTAGGTTAGTAGGGAAGGCTGTAATGATTCATCTCCCATCAGGTTCTACTATTACCCTAATACTAACACTATCTCTAGTTCCTTCAATATGCCATCTTACAGGCTTACCAGCAAAGAAGTTACTTAAACTTTTAGCAAAGACTTAAGATAAGTATAAACTCTGAAACAATAAATTCTCTTTGATTTTCTGACAATTAATGGCACTTTGGCAAGAAGCCTGATCTTACCATTATGGCGGGTAAAGACGAAGATTTTATCCCATAACCATTGTAAAATTAAGTTGGTATTGAGAACACAATGATGGCACATTAAATGAATTGACGGAGTAATTCTAGCTCTTTCTTTATTAAGCTGATATCATCAATTTTTGATATTCTCTCAATTTCTGATTGCATCTTATTCTTACCTTTTTTTATCCATTTTTGATATTTCGGATCGTCGAGCATTTTCTGATATTCCTGATATTCCTTAACTTCGTTTTCAAAATCCTTTAGAGCGTCATACGGTAATTTCTCCATATCCTCTGGATTAGATATTATTTTATACTTTTCATTCGCAAGGATGTCACGAATATCATCAGAAAGTTTATAAGTTACATTTACTGTATATGTTACAAAACATCCTTCTGTTTGATCGGAACTGTGAGACATGATTTCACCAATTTGGAATATCTTGTTTTCTGTGGAAAATAAGAGGCATAAAGAATTTTTAGGAACATCATTTTTCTCTTCATCTATAGTTTGAATCGAGCGGAACCAACCTGTATTCTCCCTACCATTAACGAGATTAGTTCCCTGGTCAATAATAGCAATATCATCAGTGACACCTAGTTTAAGGAATTTACCACCATTTTGTGGTGTGCTGGTTATCAGTGCTTGATCTTTACGAAAGTGTTTTTCATTATATTTTATTTCATACTCGATAATTTCTTGCTCCCACTCAGGCGATTCATCATATTTATTTTTTTTAAAATTAATCAATTGGTTTGTTAAATTTAAGTTGTGGATACTAATACATAATTCTCCCTCACATTCAAGACCTAGCCGAGTTAGATTAGATGACCCTATGATAGAAAAACCTATTTTTTCATGGTCTATAACTATTTCTTCATTGTCTCTAACACGACGGCCTAAAAAACAATAGGCTTTGATATGAAAGTTATTTGTGGGACATATAAAACGAACAGACTTAGTTTTAATCTTTGTTGATTCTTTGTCGATAAATTTCAATAAATTTTGAATATCACTAGGGTCATTAAAATTATCTTTTTTTCCGATCGCAATCACAACTTCCGTATTTTCATTTAAATAAGGGTGTAGAAGAATTTTTTTTACTTGCTCCACCCCATGATTAGTAACAAAAGCAGAAAATAGATAAATTTTATCCCAAGAGTATTCTTGACAATTCAATAAAAAATCTATTGTCGTTTCCAAGCTTTTTTGACGGTCTTCCAAAATTACAAATCTTTTAATAACACTCATTGTAAATACATCCAATTAATTAATAAAAAACTTTCAGGCAAGATGTAAACCACAATTTGATTATCTTCCCTAAAACTGCGCGATCGCACCTAATAAAGTTGACTAAAAACATAATCAGCCAACTCAATCAAAGCCGACTTCGACTCCGACGGCGGGAACCCCATCAAAGGCATAGCCGCAGACTGAGCCGACTTAGCTGATAATTCCCGCGATCGCCCTCTGCTGGTTGGATATTTGAAAGGTTACTCATGGGCTTAACAAGGGATAGAGAGGGAAGCACATTGAGAAATTATAACTGTTGCTGTTGAGCTTGAACCAATTTTTTGAATATTTGTGGCGAGTAATTCCTGTAGGGGCAATCCCCCCGTGGTTGCCCTGATCTTTCGGGCGGGCACGGGGGCACCGCCCCTACAGCAGGGACTAGAGTTTATGGGAGTTACGCACAGCAAAGAAACCGGGTTTTTCACTTAGTTAAAGGCTGGGCGTGCAGTATTTTAGTAAAAAAACCCGGTTTCTAATCACCCGTGTTTTAGTCATATTTTAGAAATGTTCCAGCAGATATTTCTCCTGTGCGTAAACCTTTCGCAGCGACTCCAGCCCGATCGCCCCCAACATCAATTTAACCACCCCAACCAACTCTCCCCACTCCAACAATTCAACAACAGAAACCGCCTCCCGAAATTTATCCCCATAGAAATCCACCCAAAAATCCGGCGCGTATCTCTCCTTCAGACTCGCCATCCGGCGCTTCCAATAACCAAAATCTAAACCCGACGGCGATTCCACTCCCACCACCGGCGGAAAGTCGGCATAACTCACAAACCGACTCATCCCTTGGGCGTGCACGTAGAGGATGTGCGCCCAGCACTCGAAGCGATATATTTGTTCTACCTTGATTTTCAGCAGCCGCGCGATCGCCTCTTTGGTAACAAACCGGCTCAATCTGTGTCTGGGGGTTGATTTTGGTCGAAAGCTTGCTAACATAGTTGATACATCCCACTTAATGGGAATTGTAAATGGTTGATAAATCCCACTTGATGGGATTTGAACTTTGATAGGCGATCGTCTTTAAGTTTTGCAGACGTTGGGGCGATCGCTTTTTACGATATAATTATAATATACTAAATCTAGTGGTCTGTCAATGGGTTTAATTAGATTGCGGGTTAGAGAATTTGCTGGTGAGAAAGGCTGGACGATCAAAGAGGTTTCTGACCGATCGGGAGTCAACTACAGCACCCTCAGCACCTATTCGCGTTCTCCAGGAATGGCAATGGTTGATTTTACTTGTCTGCTCAAGTTGGCACGTACTTTTGACGTGATGGTGGAAGATTTGGTTGAGGTTGTCAAAGAGTAGGTCGATCGCCTTTTGTAGTATAGTTATGTGACTGATATTAGTCAGGTTTCAATAGCTTATGGGCTTAATTAGATTGCGGGTTAAAGAATTTGCTGCTGAGAAAGGCTGGACGATCAAAGAGGTTTCAGAGCGATCGGGCGTAGTCTACAGTACGCTGAGAACTTATGCCCGATCGCCCGGATTAGCAACAATTGATGTGACAGCCTTGGACAAATTGGCGAGGACTTTTGACGTGATGGTCGAAGATTTGTATGAGATTGTCCAAGATTAGCCGATCGCCTTTTGGAATAAAAATATCTTATGATGGTACACCATCATTTGTCAAGTATGGGTTTAGTCAGACTAAAAGTCAGAGAATTCGCTGCTGAGAAAGGTTGGACGCTAAAAGAGGTTTCAGAGCGATCGGGAGTAATTTACAGTACCGTCAGACACTACGCCCGCTGTCCGGGAGTGTCAACTATTGATTTCATTTCCATACACAAATTGGCCCGCACCTTTGATGTGATGATTGAAGAGTTGGTGGAAATTGTGCAGGAATAAAAGGCATATTTACATTCAAACAAAGCGTCTGAATTACTCCAGACGCGATCGGACTTTAATCAACTCAATATTGCTCGACAGTTGCCAACATCTGATTCACAGACTCACCTTGTTGCAGGGCTTCCCAATCAGAAGTAATCGGTTGGAAAGAACAGTAGCACAGCACAATTCGCAAGTCACTATCAAAGGAAGAAAACTGGTGAACGCTAGTAACTATCCAATCTCCATTTTTCCCGTGAGTTGCTGCATTACCGGAGTCAGATAGATTGTCGTAGTCGCGGGTTCTGTCTCCAGGCTGGGGAAGAATTGGGTTTTCTTCCCAACTCCAGTTTTCCCACAGAATATCAGTTAAACCGCCCCTCGGCATAAGCTGGCGTTCTTCCCAACCGGGAGCACTCATGGTTTCGGCTTTATAGACAATCCAGATTTTTTTTGCCATCTTTCCTCCCTTTGCTTTAATCTTGGTAATCTTGCCATGTATCCTGAAACGAGGTTTGTTCTCCATCAAACACGCAGGCCACATCAGGAGGGCTGTTGCGGCTGACTCGGATTTCTTTTAACCGCCAGTTGTATTTTTCGCCCATCTTTTCACAGAGTTCGGGGTTTGTGACATAGTGGACGTTTTCTGGTTTTGGGTTCGGTAGGCGATCGCTCCTCACTTCACAATTCCCTTACAGTTTAAAAACTACAATGTTTTGCCCTGTATGCGATCGCTCCACTTCTGCACGCAGCAGCTATGTGTTCTTTGGGTTTTGACTGGCTGTTATTTTGGGTTGCTCAGCTTGATTGACGTATTCCTCCATAAATTCAAGCAAAACATCCCTCATATTTTTACCTTCCCTAGCGACGGCTGACTTAAATCGGTTCCGCAGATCGGGTGGCATTTCTACTCTAATAGCCACAGTCTTGTTTTCATCCATACAGGCTCAAGGCTTCACAACATATATATTTTGACATTTTATGAAGTTTGTCCAAAAACCAGCGTTTTGCATACAAGCGCATTAAAGCAACTATATGCTATACTGCATACTAATGCAATAGTGCAAACAACCTGAGTTGCTCTGGTGTCGGCGCGAATCTCGCGCGCGCCAGAGGATCGCGCGCGCCATGTACAAACTATCGATCGCCTAAAATAGATTAATTCAGGCAAAGTCAATCATAGTGAGCGAGAAGCCAGGAGCGATCGCAATGACATTAAGTACCGCAAAATGGACAATAGACCACTACCATCGGATGATCGAAACAGGTATTTTGGACGATCGCCAAGTTGAATTACTAAATGGAGTAATAGTCGAAATGGTACCGGAAGGAACGGCGCATACTTATTTTAGCGATCGCTTTGCCAATCAATTGCGAGTCGCATTATCCACCAGAGCACAAATCCGCGAAGCCAGACCAATTACTCTGCCAAATAACTCGGAACCAGAACCAGATATTGCCGTTGTCCAACCCCTAAACGATGTCTACCTACAGCATCACCCCTATCCAGAGAATATTTTTTGGCTAATTGAATATTCTGATTCTAGTTTGACTAAAGACTTAGAGGAAAAAAGCAAGATTTACGCAGCAGCAGGCATTCCAGAATATTGGGTTGTTAACTTGCGCGATCGACTATTAATCGTGTTCCGCTTCCCGGAAGGCGACTTTTACCAGCAGCGAAATACTTTTCAATCGGGAACCATTGAACCCCTGGCTTTTCCCGATCTTACTATCCATGTTTCTCAACTAATGAACAGGTAAATTATTGCCAAATGTCGTAAAATAAGGTTTCACTACGGCAATTTCTCTGGTAACGAAAGCCAAGCTTTGAGTTCTTCATCCAAAACATATTTATCGCTATTCGCGAGTGCAGCGATAACTTTTAACCGATTTTTAAGCTGTCTTAACTCTCGAATTTCTTCAATAGCAAGCGTTTTCCAATTAGCAGCCTTTTGTTCCACATCTTCCCGCGATTCTTTGATGTTATCCCAAAACCATTGTAGAATTAAGTTAACATCCAGAACTGAATCGTTGGGAATTATTCCGTATTTGGCGATCGCCCCAGCCCGCAACATCATTGAAGAAATCCTCACAGACTCCCCACTACCCGGTTTTTTCTGTTCCGCCGCTTCCGCTAGTCGATCGTAAATTGCGGTTGCTACTTCTGCCCAAGTGCGATCGAACAAACCCGCATTATTTTCACCTTTTCGAGCCTTCGCAGAGGAAACATCGGCTAATAAAAGCCAGTTAAAGTCTTGCGGTGCGGTGGTTTGAGCCGACAATGTATTTTTGACCCAAGCCAGTGCGGATTCAGGATTTTGTTCCAGGATGCGATCGATATTGTAGTAGGAGATTGAGTCATAATCAAATAGGCGATCGGCATGAACTAGCAGTTTATATTTGCATTCACAATCTGACTGGCAATTTTTTTAGCAGTTCATTAACAATAATTTGAGCGATCGGACTGTTTTGAGAAAGAGTTTGCAAGCGTTTTAAAACATCAAGACTCATATCTAAATTTTCTTTGGCTGCATCAATCGATCTTAAAGAATCTGCCGCCGTGAGAGTAAGCTCATCATCCGGTATCTCAAGCATTTCTAGCAACAACGGAATTGCTTGTTGAGAGTCAGCATCGGAAATAATTTCGGCACAGCGCAATTGCCATTCTTGGGAACGATTACACCAACAAGATTTCAGTTCTTCCCAATCAGCAGGTGTAAGTTTTTGCACTTGTTCAATAGCATATATAACAGCATGATCTGACCAATTATCCGGCGAAAATTCTTGATTTAAATATTCATCTAGCTGTGCGAAACTCATCTGAGTAATATTGTGGAAGCTGGCATCGGAATCATAATTTTTACCAGTGCAGTGCTGTCCCCGCTCGCGATCGTCGTCGTGACTTCCGGGAGATTATCCCGGTGCGTCGCTATTGAATCGTTGTCAATAGCCAAAATAGTCACAGCGACGCACCCTACTTTAATTATAAAGCATTATATTATAGAGGCTGTGTAAGTCCCGATCGTCCAATTTGTTCCTATATTTACTAAAAAAATAGCGCCTGAGTTCCCCCAGACGCATACCATAAAATCTACAAATTGTCAACCCTAACTTAACCGTTTAAGGCTTCAGCACCGCCGGAAACTTCCAGAATTTCCTGGGTAATTGCCGCTTGCCGCGCCTTGTTATAAGTCAACGTCAAACTACGGATCAAATCGCTAGCATTCTCACTAGCATTATTCATCGCCGTCATCCGTGCAGCCAACTCGCTAGCAGCAGATTCTTGCAAAGCCCGCAGCAATTGGTTGTTCAAATACAAAGGCAAAAGTGCCTCCAGAATTTGCGCCGGATCTTGCTCGAAAATCATGTCGCGTGGCAAACTCTTCATAGGTGTACCAATCTTCTCCCGCGATACTTGAAACTGTCCGCCTTGCGATGTCAAGCGGAAGATTTCATCATCTGGAGTTTCCAAACCTTGAGGATCGAGGGGTAACAAGGTTTGAATTACTGGACGCGAACTAATTAGTGACACAAACTTGGTGTAAATTAGCTCAACTCTGTCCACAGTTCCCGACAGGAACAAAGACAGCAATTCGTCAGCAATTAGCGCTGCTTCCGGTGCTGTTGGGATTTGTTCTAAGTTAGTGTAAGTAGCATCGATCGGCTGTTCGCGACGTTGGAAATACTGAGTAGCTTTGCGTCCTACTAACACGAATTTGTAGTTTAAGCCTTCAGCTTTGATTTCCTTGGCGCGATTTTCGGCGTATCTAATGATGTTACCGTTGTAGCCACCGCACAAACCCCGATCGCCCGAAACAACCAAAATTCCCACTGTTCTGACTTCGCGTTTTTTCAGCAGCGGTAAATCCTGGCTTTCAAACTTCAAGCGTTCTGCCAAACCGTATAATACTTCTGCCAAGCGATCGGCAAAAGGACGAGTAGCAGTCACCTGTTCTTGAGCGCGGCGCACCTTAGCAGCAGCCACCAAGCGCATTGCTTCTGTAATCTTTTTAGTGTTCTTGACCGACTTAATGCGATCGCGAATAGTTTTCAGATTTGCCATAACTTTCTCCTTTTTCCTTAGCTTTTATTTCTGAGTAATTAGTTTCTAGCCATCAGTTTTTAAATTTAGCTACGGTAGAGACGGCATTTTCTATTGGTATCAATTTTAAGACTGAAACCAGATGTCTCTATCGTTTTTCTCAAAGTCTCGATCCCCCTAAATCCCCCTTAAGAAGGGGGACTTTGAACGATCTTGTCCCCCCCTTATTAAGGGGGGCTAGGGGGGATCTCCGGGTTTAAAACACGCCTAGGGGGGATCTGCGACTTAACTAATGACTAATCACTGATGACTAATGACTAATTACGCAGAAACCAAGAAAGTTTGCTTGTATTCTGTGATGCCTTCTTTCAGCAGCTTCTCAGCTTCATCAGTCAAAGCCTTACCGCCTTGAACGATTTCGCCGTACTTCGGCTTGCTAGTCCGCAAATAGTCGCGCAAACCAAGAGTAAACTTGGTTACTTTGTCTACATCGATGTCATCCATGTAGCCGTTAATACCGGCATAAATCACAGCAACTTGTTCGTTCATCGGCAGAGGAGAACTTTGCGCCTGTTTCAACAGTTCCCGCAAGCGTTGACCGCGGGCCAATTGATTTTGAGTAGCCTTATCCAAGTCAGAAGCAAACTGAGAAAATGCTGCCAGTTCTTCAAACTGCGCCAATTCCAATTTCACCTTACCGGCTACTTTTTTCATTGCCTTAGTTTGAGCCGCAGAACCTACCCGCGATACCGAAATACCGGGGTTTACTGCTGGACGCAAACCAGAGTTGAACAAGTCAGAAGAAAGGAAGATTTGACCGTCGGTAATCGAAATTACGTTGGTAGGAATGTAAGCAGAAACGTCGCCTGCTTGGGTTTCAATGATTGGCAAAGCTGTCATGCTGCCTTCGCCCAATTCGTCGCTCAATTTAGCAGCGCGTTCTAGCAAGCGAGAGTGCAGATAGAAAACGTCTCCAGGATATGCTTCGCGACCGGGAGGACGGCGTAGCAACAAGGACATTTGGCGGTAGGCCTGTGCTTGCTTGGAAAGGTCATCGTAAATGACCAAAGTGTGCTTGCCTTTGTACATGAAATACTCAGCTAAGCTGGCGCCTGTGTAAGGTGCCAAATATTGCAGGGTTGCGGGGTCGCTAGCGTTGGCTGCTACGACGATTGTGTAGGCCATCGCGCCCTTTTCTTGCAGGACGTTGACGATGTTAGCTACGGTAGAAGCTTTTTGACCGATCGCCACATACACGCAAATTACATCTTCCGATTTTTGGTTGATGATTGTGTCGATCGCGATCGCAGTTTTACCAGTTTGGCGGTCTCCAATAATCAATTCCCGCTGTCCTCTTCCCACAGGAATCATCGCATCAATAGCGGTAATCCCTGTTTGCATCGGTTCGTAAACAGAACGGCGAGAAACGATACCAGGTGCCGGAGATTCAATCAAGCGAGACTCAGTAGTTTTGATTTCGCCTTTACCGTCGATTGGACGGGCCAAAGCATCAACTACGCGGCCCAACATTGCTTCACCAACGGGGACTTCAGCAATTCTGCCAGTAGCAGTAACTGCCGAACCTTCTTGAATGCCTAGGCCTTGGCCCATCAACACTGCACCCACGTTATCTTGTTCGAGGTTCAGTGCAATACCCACGGTGCCGTCGGCAAATTCTAGCAATTCGCCGGACATAGCTTTATCCAAGCCATAAATCCGGGCAATGCCGTCGCCTACTTGCAAAACAGTACCGACGTTAGAGACTTTTACATCTTGGTCGTACTGTTCAATTTGCTGGCGAATAATGCTGCTAATTTCGTCAGGTCTGATTGCTGCCATGTCAGTTATTATTTGTCAGTTGTCAGTTGTCGGTCAGTCGATTTTAGATTTTAGATTTTAGATTTTAGATTTACTCGCAGCATTGAATCTGGGAGTTTGAACTCTTAGTCTAAAATTTTGATCTTTCCACGACTTTAAGTCTAGTGCTTGTACCCATTTTTGGGCGGGTGGATGTTTTTGGCAAGAAAGAATTGAGATTTGGCAGTAAGTATTTGGGACTAACAACTCAAAAACAGAAATTCATTGATTTCTGCCTCCTGTTTAATTCTTCCCTTATTCTTTCTTCCTTCTTCCTTCTTCCTTCTTCCTTAAATCAGGAACTCAAGCGAATTCCGAGACGGCGCAATTGTCCCCGCAGGCTAGCATCAATTACTTGAGAGCCTACTTTAATTACCACACCGCCGATTAAATCTGCGTCTATTTTTGTTTCAATTTCTACGCTACGAGCGCTGGTCATCGCCTGCACTTTCTCGCGAACAGTCTGCTGTTGAGCGTCTGAAAGTGGGACTGCCGATGTAACTTCAGCCAATACTGTTTGGTTGAGTTCTCGGAGCTTTGCCAAGTATTGTTGGCCAATCCCTTCTAAAAAAAGAATTCTTCCTTTGTCTACTAAAAGCTTCAGAAAGTTGTGCATCAAGGGGCTCATTTCTTCACCCGCTATTTGCTTAATTACAGCTTTTTTAGTATCCGCTTTGATCAGCGGATTGGCTAAAAATTGACGTAATTCTTCCGAACCTTCTAGCAGGCTAAGCAAAGAACGAATGTCTTCGCCGAACTTTTCTGAGAGATTGCTGGACTGAGCCAGTGACATCAAGGCAGATGAGTAAGGCTGTAAGACTGCTGTGCTAACGATACTCACTTTTTAGCCTCCCAGTAACGCAATGCTGCGATCGATTAAGTGGTTTTGGGCGTTGTCGTCCAAGCGAGTTTTCAACTCACCTTCCACTTTTGCTAATGCCAAAGATACAACCGTCGATCTCAGTTGGGCGATCGCTCTTTCCCGCTCCGCTTCCAACTCTTGACCTGCTGTTGCTTTCATGCGTTCAACTTCCTGCGCCGCTTGAGCTAGAATTGCTTCTTTTGCTACGATCGCATTTGCTTCAGCAGCGGAGCGAATTCGTTCCGCTTCTGCTTGAGCCTGAGTCAATTTTTGCTGTTGTTCTGCTAAAGCTGCCGCTGCATCTTTTTGGCGAGTTTCTGCATCTTTAATCGCCTCTTCGATGGCGGAGCGTCTTTCGCCTAGGATATTTCCTAAGAAGCCGCGCCCGAAGTAAAACAGCAATCCAATAACAATGCTCAGGTTAATCAGGTTGGTTTCTAAAATATCGAAATTTAAACCGAAACCACCTTCTGTGCTAGCTTCTGTGGCTAGCAATAAAACAGTCCCCATGATTCTCTTCCATAATTGCGCGTGCAGGTTGGATGAACCGATTTAAGATTTGAGAATTCACCCAAAATCTAAAACTGTTCGATCGAGCTATTTGGCCAGTGCTGTGCCCAATAGCTTTTCAAGAATTTGTCGGCTCAGAGTATCTACCTCTAGTTCTAGCGAGCGCATTGCCTCTTGTTTTTGCTGCTCAATTTCTTGGCCTGCCTTTTCTCGCGAAACTTGAGCTTCTTTTTGAGCCTCAGCTACTTTTGCCGACGCGATTTTTTTGGCATCCGCTTGAGCCGTAGCAATTACTGCCTGAGACTGTTTGCGAGTTTCTCCCAGTTTTTGGTCGTATTCCTGCGCTAATTTCTGGGCTTTTGCCAAGCGTTCCTGAGCTGACACTTGAGTGGTACGAATGTATTCGTCCCGATCGTCCAGAACCTTAGTCATGGGCTTATAGAAAACCGCATTGAGGACTACCGTCAAAACTAGGAACTGCAATGCCATAAATGGCAAAGTTGCATCAAAATCAAACACTTTTAGTTCCTCCTTGTTTTTGGGGCGGAAAGACATCCGCCCCTTTTTTGCAATCCTTCAATATTAAGCGAAGGGATTAGCAAACAGCAGCACCAATGCAATAACGAGACCGTAGATGGTCAAGGATTCCATGAATGCTAAGCTCAGCAGGAGAGTGCCGCGAATTTTGCCTTCTGCTTCCGGCTGACGCGCAATACCTTCTACTGCTTGACCTGCGGCATTACCTTGACCGATACCAGGTCCAATCGCGCCTAAACCAATAGCTAGACCGGCGGCGATAACAGAAGCAGCAGCAATTGTCGGATTCATGATAAATTTCCTTAATCTTTGTGTACAGAGTTCAAGAGAGATGTTGGGTAATTGGTCATTAGTCATTAGTCATTAGACCGCTGGCTTTTGACTGTTCGCTATTCGCCTTTACCCAATTTTAGAGAGTTAATCGTGATGTTCGTCGCCGTGTCCTTCCAATGCTTCGTGAATGTAAGCTCCTGCCAAGGTGGCAAATACCAAAGCTTGAATCGCACTGGTAAACAGACCCAACATCATTACGGGCAAAGGTACGAACAGGGGAACTAATAACACCAACACCGCCACCACTAATTCATCCGCTAAGATGTTACCAAATAAACGGAAGCTCAGGGAAAGAGGTTTGGTGAAATCTTCTAAAATCGCGATCGGTAACAAAATTGGGGTCGGTTCGATGTACTTACTAAAGTAACCCAAACCCCGCTTACTGAAACCTGCATAAAAATATGCCAAAGAAGTCAGCAATGCGAGTGCTACCGTCGTGTTGATGTCATTAGTCGGAGCAGCTAGTTCGCCCGCTGGCAACTTAATTAGCTTCCAAGGAACTAAAGCGCCCGACCAATTCGATACAAAAATAAACAGGAACAATGTGCCAATAAATGGCAGCCAAGGACGGTACTCTTTCTCGCCGAGTTGATTTCTAGCCAAGTCTCGAACGAATTCTAAGGCGTACTCCATGAAATTTTGCATTCCGCTCGGAATTCTCTGCACATTGCGAGTTGCCGCGAGGGAAGCTATCAGGAGGAGAGCAATCACAATCCAGGAGGTAATAAATACCTGTCCGTGAACTTTGAGACTGCCTATGTGCCAGTAGAAATGCTTTCCTACTTCCAACTCAGCGAGGGGAAAAGCATTAAAGGCATTTAAGACATTTAGCATTTCCATTCACAAGAAGTTCACACAGTGGAGGGTTCACCGACTGCCTGACCCATTGGCAGGGTCGGTAACAAACAGGCTTTGCAGCATATAAAAGACGATCGCGCCCTTATACGTCAGAAATCCCAAAAATATGGGCAAAATCTGTAGCTCTTTCAACTGAGTTGATACTACAATCAACCCAATAAATACAGCTAACCTATTTTTGCTCAGACTCGTTTTTTGCGGGCCGATGCGTTCAACGTCTTTAGCCAACATTCTCAAGTAAACCACACCGGCGATCGCCCCAAGCATATAATTTAGGGCAATGTTGAGTGAATAAAAAATCCACACCGAGATAAAAATTATTCCCGTGAAAGCGAGAGTGACCACAAACAACTGTTGTTGAAGTTTGTAGAAATCTTGCATAGTGTCGGTGGACTCCGGTTCGGACGAACCTGTCTGAGAGATGTCCCCCGTTTCAGCGATGGATGCGCGAGATTGATCTGACAAGGTTACTTGACTTTTAAAGCAGTCGGTGTTAGTTGACTCCCACTACAATTAATTCGGTTGAAACCGTCTTGTAGCGACAAGTGTGACAAAAGCTACAGCTCGTACACTTCAGATCGAATAATACCACGCGCAGGTAACATAACTTAAAAAAAAATGAATTTTTTGATTGGTTTCTGAGAAAAGTCTGGCTGAGTTACCGAACCCAGGTAAGCGTGCCGAACCTTTCCGAAACCAGAAGCTAGAAGGGTTTTATGCAGACAGCCGGAGATTCTCTGAATATTTATCATGTTGTCGTTGTCGAGCGACTCGGAAATCTTTTTGGTCGATCGACATAATTCTACATCTCCCACCGCCCGATCGCACCAACTCACACTTTATATCGCCTGAAGCGCACAAAATCTTTCTTACTTAGTATAAAAAAACGGGAGCTTTTTGGCGAATATAAAGATTTGTAACAAAGCCCAACATTTTGCATAAAAATCGAGTTTTGCACCAGATAGGTCAATAGAACAACAAATTTAACATCGATCTCGGTGCTTACTGTGAAAACTCAAAACCTAATTACATCAACGCTAACAGCCTTTGTGGCAGCAGCAGGTTTCAGTGGCAGCGCGATCGCCGGTACGATTCGGCACGATCGATCCGACGCCCAGTACATAAACTTCGCCAACCAAAACCAATTTGCCAGCGTCGGCCGCCTCGACATGAGATTTGCTAACAACACGTTCACCCTTTGTTCGGGAACCCTGATCAGTGCCAACTGGGTACTAACCGCAGCGCACTGTTTTGAAAACGGTCAACAAAGTCTTGCTGGTGCAGGTTTTTCAATTGGCGGGCGCAGCTATTCAATCAATTTGGGACTTCAGAACGGAGGATGGGCCAGTAGCAACCGGAACGCGAGTGCAGGCGCTGACATAGGCTTGTATCGGCTCAGCAGTTCAATCTCGAACATTAATCCGGCCACCCTGTACTCCGGTACTAACGAAGATTTGCAAGTCGGCAGCTACGTCGGGTTCGGAAATACAGGCAATGGCTTAAGTGGCGAAAATGTAGGAACATACAAAACAAAACGAGCTGGTCAGAATACGATCGGCCTGGGTAGTCGATTAGGTTATTCCAACGGAATACTCGTGTCAGATTTCGACGATCCTCGATCGGTCGATCCCTCACAGCCATTGACTCGCCCTCTCAACCTAGAATACCAATTAGCCCGGGGCGATAGCGGTGGAGCACTGTTCATCGGCGGACTCCTGGCCGGTGTCAACTCTTTTATTACCAGCCAGAACAACCAGAGGTTGGCTGACTACGGCGATATTTCTGCTACTACTCGCGTCTCGTCGCAATACAACTGGATTCGGAATGCCATCAGCGGATTAGCTGGAACAGGAGTGCTCAATAGCTTACCTAGAACTAGCTCAAACTTTGGCCCAACTACTCTCGCGGAGCTCGTAATCGATCAATCCGACAGTATCGGCGACTTGTCACAACCACTGGAAATAGTACAGGATACTTGGGACAACTCCGAAGCAGTACCGGAACCGACAACAGTAGTCGGCGGATTGCTTTCCTTGGGGGGTTTTATTTTAGCCCGCCGCCGCCAAAAGTTAGCTCAAAAACAAGCTTGAAGCTAGGAGTAGGTGGACGCAGTTAAACGTAAAATCCGCGGCTAGAACCTGCTAGAAGCCGGACTTATTCAATAATTCCGGCTTCTCATGCAACGAGGTGAAATTCTCGAACAGCGGGGAGAAAGTTTTTATTCTCGTGGCTCGATCGACTAAGTTTGATTAAAGCAAACCGCTGTAGCGGCTGCAAACCGCTCCACTGGGCATCGGTAACAGTCAATCCGAGCTCTTGCGCTTTTGCTGTGACGGATTCTGGTATGGTTGCAGCATCCATCCACGGGGGATTTTGGTCGATCGCCAAATCGGTTCCGCATTTTCCAGTATGTTGGATTAATATTTGGTTTAGCTGTTCTCGGTAATCTTGAATTTCTGCACTTGTCACACAAGGAAGCTCTACAAGTGTTTGGCGTTCTGCTTGAGTAAAATGATTCCAATCTTGCAACTTGAGTTTGATGCCGCAAGTATCTAACTTGAGGCGTACTTGCATTGGGATGCAGCGCAGGGCTTCTACAAAGTCAGCTTCAAATTTAAAAAATGTCATAGATATATGGATTTGCAAATTAGATTTTTTTTATTAACCGCAGAGGGCGCAGAGAGCGCAGAGTAAGAGATGAGGGAGAAATCGATGTCGTTTTTTTGCTTCTTGGGTGCATCTCATTTTTGCAAATATCTTCGTAGGGGCGAAGCATTCCGGCAGACGATTTATTAGCTATCGCCAGAGATTGACTACCGGAATGCTTCGCCCTTCCCAAATTGAGATGCACCCTTTTGCTTTCTATCAATAATTGCAGAAAATCGAGTCCGCATTTATAATTAAATAATATTACAAATCATTGACATGAATCCCGTAGACTACCTTCGGATTAGTTTGATAGACCGCTGCAATTTCCGCTGTCTCTATTGTATGCCGGAAGGTAGCGAGTTGGACTATGTGTTGCAGCAGCAGTTGCTAACTCACTCGGAATTGCTAACTTTGCTGCGGGAAGTTTTCATACCTGTGGGATTTACTAAGTTTCGGTTGACTGGTGGGGAACCGCTGCTGCGCCCTGGGGTGGTGGAGTTGGTTGGGTCGATCGCATCTTTGCCCGAAACACGAGATTTGTCAATGACAACTAACGGCTTTTTGTTGGCGGGAATGGCGGAAAATCTCTACAGTGCTGGTTTGCGCCGGATTAATATTAGTTTGGATTCCCTGGAACCGGAGACTTTTGATCGGATAATTGGTAGTCGGGGACGATCGCGCTGGATGCAAGTTTGGCAGGGAATTCAAGCGGCTTATGAAGCTGGATTCGATCCGCTGAAACTGAATGTGGTGGTGATTCCCGGTGTGAATGATGGCGAAATATTGGAGTTGGCAGAATTAACTATTAACCGGAATTGGCACGTTCGATTTATTGAGTTTATGCCGATCGGCAATGGCGATTTATTTGGCGATAAAGGTTGGGTAGCATCGGCAGAATTGCGGCAACAAATTAGCGATAAATATGGTTTAGCCGAGTCGGGAGTGCGGGGAAATGGGCCGGCGGATGTGTTTCAAATTCCGGGGGCGAAGGGGACTTTAGGATTTATCAGTCAGATGTCGGAGTGTTTTTGCGATCGGTGCAATCGGATGCGTTTGTCGGCTGACGGGTGGCTGCGGCCTTGTCTGCTGAACGAAACGGGGCAAATTGACTTAAAAACTGCTCTGCGGAATGGGGTGTCTACGGTTGAATTGCGCGATCGAGTGCAGCAGATATTGGAGATTAAACCGGAGATTAATTTCAAGCAGCGGGATTCGGGAACTACTCAAGGAAATTACAGCCGCACAATGTCTCAAATCGGCGGCTGAACTAACCGACATAGAGCGCTGAAGAAATAAAATACTTAAGGCAATACTTGAGTATAATTGTCACAGTATTCGATTCTCAACAAACTCGATGACCATCAAGCCGATTCGGTGGGTTGGCCCTGCCCGCGAAGAAATCCAATCTCTTCCTGAAGAGGCCCGAAAAGAAGCCGGTTTTTCACTTTGGACTCTCCAGCAGGGCATACAACCACCAGACTTTAAACCGATGTCGATCGTAGGTAAAGGCGTTGAAGAAATTCGGATTCGGACAGAAAATGCCTATCGGGTTTTCTATATTGCTAGATTTGAAGAAGCTATTTATGTACTCCACGCCTTCCAAAAGAAAACTCAGAAAACAGCCCAGAAAAATATCGAAGTTGGGCAGAAACGCTACCAAGAGTTGTTACAAAATCGTTTAAACTCAAGAGAACCGGAACAATGAGCGAAAATACTATTACCCAAGCAGTCGATAATATCTTTCTAGACCTCGGATTCTCATCTGAAGAAGCTGATAACTTACTAATCCGATCGCAACTAATTCTCGCCCTGACTCATCAGATTAAAGAGCGCGGTTGGACTCTCGATCAAACGGCTCAACATCTCCAACAGTCCAACGATCGAATCAAAGCTCTAACTCAAGGTAAAATAGGGCAGTTTTCCGTTGACAGTCTGATTGCAATGCTCAATAAAGTAGGTATGACTGTCAAAGTCGAAATTTGCCCCAAGGTAGCTTAGGTGAAAATTATGCAATTTGGCGCATTCTACAACTAAAACTCTCCTCCCAAAACTTGTCCAGCCGTCAAGTTCAACTGCGGAAAAGTCGGCGATATCAGCGCTTGTTCCCCTTGAAAAAACCCAACTTCGACATACTCACCTGATTCTAGTCGTAGTACCGCTACTATCTGCTCTTGAGGGTCAACAATCCAATATTCAGGGATACCCCGCGCTGCATATTGAGCTCGTTTACTAATGTAATCGCGATCGCGCCCAACTCTACCTGGACTAACAACCTCGACAACCAACTGAGGAGGCGGCATATCAAGGGTGATAGTTAGCCTAGATGCTGTCAGCAAGATGTGTTCGGGGCGCAAAACCACTAAGTCGGGGTAGCGGTTAGCTGCGTCGCCCTCCCGCAGGATCGGAACTTGGATTTCGCACAGGTGAAGTTTGATACACCGCCAAGGGATGCCAGTATTAACAAGCACTAAAAACAGATAGCTGACAATGGCGTTGTTGGGTTCGGATTCTGGCGGCAATGTTACTAAGTCTCCGTTAATTAGTTCATAGCGGTTGTCGGTGTCGTCCTCGTAGGCGAGGTATTCTTCAAAGGTAAGTTTTGACTGGTGGACTTGTATCATCTTTTGCCTTCCAGGATTGCTAAAGTTTTTAAGGCCATGCTTAAGTATAATTGTGACATTATTCGATTCTAACTCAAGGTAAAATTGAGCTATTTTCCGTATCTTCATTTCCTGTCAAATTAATCGGGCCAAAATCATCAGGAACCTCATCAAAAGATTGAATCTGCAATAGGCGCATCATCAGTTTCCACTGACGGGGTGTTGGTTTTGCTTCCGTTTCACCCGAAATCCAACGCTGGTAAGTACGCAGCGGAATCCCGCAATGCACGGCAAATTCAGCCTGAGATAGCTTTGTTCGCTCAATTCTCAAAGCCTCGATCGGCGATGCGCTCTCTTGTGGTCTTGTATCTTTTTTCGTCAAATATTGGCGCGTCATATTGACGTATTCTCCGAAATAACTCTATCATATCGGGTACGCCTTGGCGCAGTGCTCGAATCACTACACCAAAGCGATTCCCCCAATGTTGTCAACTCAACACTCGGAGTAATATCAATAATGCCAAAAAAACCAACTTGGTTGCGTTATGACCCAGATGAGGATATTTCCCGTCACGCAGCCGCCGATGATGAATGCTGCTACGAAATGGAGGCTAAATATGGATGGACACTCAAGAGGATAGAAAAACTTCAGGGTGACACCTTGAGGGCCGATTGCGTGTTCGAGGGTAAGACAGAATTTCCTCAGCCGTTTCACGAACAGGAAGATGACGACGATGCGTAAATACATTGTTTTTAGAGCCGAAGGGCGGCAACCGGGATGGGAAGATAGAATGCTATCTCACACTCATTCTCTGACTCGCATTCTTGCTGAATACTTTGATTCGTCCGATCGCCCGATCCCGCAACCAGGATACAGGCCAACTGAGTTTGTCAGGGTTGAAGCCGAACACGAACCAAATTTCCACGGTTGGAGTACCCATTACAAAACCGGAGATTGGGAAGTTGCGAGAGTGGAAACCTACACCTCTGATACTGAAGGTAGTTCGAGCGAATTCGGCACTGAAGGTAGTTCGAGCGAATTCGGCATGGTAGTTATCTGCTATTGTCGCTACAATCCGATCGGCTCACAGCTCAAACCAATGCCCGATCGCGAGGTGTCGATAGATAGTTTCGGTGGAGACAGGGTAGCCTACGAAACTTGGTTAGAATCTCAAAAAGATCGGCAACCTGCTGAAGTATAGTTAGGTAAATAGAAGAGCGATCGCTCACTCTTTGATTGACCAATTTCAGTCAAGGAATCTCGCCCTTCCACCAACCAATCTAACTGAAGGGCGATGATTGATTTTCAATTTGGGATTGGCGATTCGGTATGTCGGGCGATCGCTACGCACCTGATGGTGCTAACTAACAGTAGATACATTATTTCTGCGCTACAGCATACAAAACATTTACATCTAGTGCAGAAACTTCATTTGTCCGCAGAAATTGCAGATTTACTTGTCGCACGCGTTCCCTGGTAGCTGGATCGAGTTGGTCGATCGTACCCCGGAATCCTGCACCTAAAACTATTGTCCACCAATCCTCTGGAGAAGTCAGTTGGTGAGTGCCAACTTCTTCAAAAACTTTTACGTTTGTTGCACCACCTGATTCTAGTAGTGCTTGCAGCGAAGCAGAATTATTAATCCGATCCCACGGCGTAAATTTCCGATATAAATCTGGTCGTTCAGCCTCAATTGTACTCCAAAACATTTGATTGGCAGGTTCAAATACCTTTTCCCCCCAAGAGGTAATTGCGAGTTTCCCGCCTGGGCGAAGCATACGCCAAAGTTCTTGAACTGCTGCTAGCATATCTGGAACAAAGAAAATCCCGAAAACACAAACAATTGCATCAAAACTGGCGCTGGGGAAACCTAGATTTTCAAAATCGCCATATCGAAACTCAATATTTTCAAGCCCTTGTTGTTGTGACTTGTGACGTGCCAGTGCTAGAAGTGATTCGGCCAAATCTATTCCCAACACTTGTCCGTTAGCGCCTGCACATATGCCTGCTGGAATCGCAGAAGCGCCACTTCCGCAACAAACATCCAAAATGCGATCGCCCGGACGCAGCGAGAGTCGATCGATTGTTTGCTGTCCAAAGCGATTCCAGAAAGATAAAGCTGGAGCGTCAAAGCGATCGGATGCTGCATTAAAAACATTTTCTATTTTGGCGATCGTCTCTTGTTTGTTAAGCATTGATTAAACTGCTCCTTATTTTCAAGACTTGATTCTGTTTTCAGGATTTAATATATGTTGTCACATTCTGATAAGCTGTCGCGCATTTAAATTGCATATTCGGGACGCTGCTCAGAGCAACGTCCCACAATACTTTGATTATTTCTTGACATACATTTTAAATACAGAACAGCTTAGTAAACCAATTCTAGCATAACTTATTTTAGGAATGAGAATTAAATAACTTACAATTTTAATTATTGTGGGATGGGCGTCCCGCCCATCCCACTTTTAAGAGTGTAAGTTATTTAATTTTCGTTTCTTAGTAGCTGTAGGGTGCGTCGCCGTCGAAAATTTCTAAGAAAATAGCGACCATCTCTGAGTGACATACCTCACATAATCGTTAAAAACGATAACATTTTTTGGACGACAATATATTTGAGAAATTGTACTATTTTATCTTGGATATTACCTGAAGTTAATAACTGAAATTAGTGAGGTGCGTCAGTTCGGAAATTGTCGATTTTTAGCGGAAATTATCCAAGCTGACGCACCCTACGACTTAACGGTGTGTCAGTTCGGAAATTGTCAATTTTTAGCGGAAATTATCCAAGCTGACGCACCCTACGACTTAACTGGATTCTTTAATGGAGTAAGATGAAATGAACCGCGAAGACACGAAGGACACGAAGGAAGAGAAAGAAGAAGATGCAGTTCTTGCTTCGCGCTCTTCGCGTCTTCGCGGTTCGTTCAAATAATTAAAAAGCGCTATTAATTCGGTGTTAGCAAAATAAGCTGTTTTGATAAGATCGATCGCACTTCATCCAATCCCACCTCAACATCCGCCAAAATCTCCCCTATGCTTTTGCCAGACGGGCTTCCCTCTTTCTCCCCCCCTTGGTAAGGGCTTCCCTCTTTCTCCCCCCCTTGGCAAGGGGGGGCTGGGGGGGGTAAACAACCTTGCAAAAACTCAAATTCAGCACTTGACAAATTGAGCAATTGGTAGTTGCAATCAAACACTTGTTGACTCGGCCAACCGTGCATACAAACGCTCAACTCTGGAATTGCCGCCAAAAGTGCTTTATCATCCGACCAATCAATTTTATTAACAGGCTTTTTGCCCAAGAAAAACTCGTAATGAGTGATTTCCGTATCCAACAATTCAATTAATCGATAAAGCTCCCGTTCCGTCAAACCCTGAGCTCTTTCTATCAATTCCGGTGCTTTGCCCAAAAGTCTTTCTAACTGCCAATATCCCGGATTTGAGAAACCGATAAATTCTAATCCAGAAGCGTCAATTAACTCGAACAAAGTCTCGATGTTGTAGTCAATTTCCTGCGGGTGAACGTACATATCGGCAAAACATTCGTCTCGCAGATTTTCTCCCGCCCAACGCTGTTTTTCGTACTTGACAAGGCGGTTGGTTTCTGGTAGCGAAGCAAAGATTTCACGGCCGACTTTCACACCATCGGGATAGTCGCCTTTTTGAGTTCCTTGGAGAAGTGCGATCGCCCTTTGCATCAATTGAATTTCCCAGCGGCCCAATTCAGCATACACAAAAATGTGCATCAAGCCACCAGGAGCTAACTTCGCCGCCAGTGCTTGAATGCCACGAATCGGATCGGGCAAATGATGCAACACGCCCACGCAATTGATCAAATCGAACTCGCCTTCGAGTCGATCGGCATCGTACAGGCTGAGGTGCCGAAAATCTGCTTCTCGCGCGCCCGATCGCCTACAACGTTCTTGTGCTACCTTCAAAGCACCGGAACTAAGGTCGATCGCTGTTACCGACGCTTCAGGATTCAAGTGAATCAGATAATCCGTACTCGAACCCGTGCCGCAGCCAGCATCCAAAATCCGAACATCCAGTTTTGGCGGCTTTTGGCCAGTGCAAAAATTGTAAGCATCCGGCCAACTCCAGCGCCAGTTGTATCCCGGTGGTGGTTCGTCCGACAAAGGATCGGGCGGGAAAGGAAAAGTATCGTAAAGCCGACGCACGGCAGCACTGATATCAGGCGAAGTTTCCATAGATTAGGGAAGAGTTTTAAGTGTTGAGTTGGGCTTCGGGATGGGATTGGACTGACGGCTGACAACTGCCTACTGACAACTGAGGGCGGGCACTCTTGGCACCGCCCCTACCAACTGCCTACTGACAGCTTCCGCGTAATAAAACTTATCATTTTTTCTCATATAAGCTCTCTTAAATCTATACAATAAATCTCGGCAGGCTTTTTAACAAACGAGGACTGTCCATCACCCAATGCTGAGCTTTCGGGTAAGGCAGCGGCGTCTTTCGGCAGAAAGTAAAAAGCCCAGAAAAAGGCAGAAGAAAATTTTGGATTTTCTTTTTCCTGAATTCACGGCTCTTGCTGCGATCGTCGCAGGAGTCAGCTATCCTGCCTTTGTATTTTTTCCAGGAATGTACGGGCGAAGCAAGCGCGGAGGGAGTGCCCCGTCGGTGTCTTCGGGTCGGACATTTCCCGGCAGGACGAAAGATGAAACCAAAACATTTTAATCTAAGAAAGTAAGCGCCCTAACCTCGTGATAGGTCAAGGCAAAAAGTAAACAAAGCAAAAATACCTAATTTTACCTGCATGAGAAGGCAAGGTTAGTCTGGGTAAATGCTGCAACGATTTAGATAGGGAGCGAAGGAGTCTAATGACTGTAAAAGCAAGTGGTGGAAGCTCAGTTGCCCGTCCGCAACTATATCAAACTGTACCAGTCGCAACGATTTCGCAAGCTGAACAGCAAGACCGCTTCCTACAGCGGGGCGAACTGAGCGAACTGGCAAGTTATTTCAGTTCCGGTGCTCTTCGGATCGCGATTTCTGAGACGCTGACCAGAAACTCGGAACTCATAGTATCCCGCGCAGCCAACCGGATTTTTGTCGGCGGTTCCCCGCTGGCATTTTTGGAAAGACCAGCAGAACCAGTGATGGCTATGGCTGGCGCAACTCGCGGCGGCTCGGTAAATGTCTCTGAAGGCATGAAACTGGGAACTGTTACTTACGTTGAAGGTCGCGCAGGTGGCGGCGGCGGTAACGGCAAAGGCTCAGGTGGCGGCGGATTCTTGGGCTTGGGAAATCTGTTTTCCACTAACGGCGGCGGTGGCGGCCCAATTCCAGCAGGATTCCAGCCGATTAATGTCTCGCGCTACGGCCCGAGCAACATGACCAAATCTCTGCGGGATTTGAGCTGGTTTTTGCGTTACATTACCTACGCGATCGTTGCTGGCGACCCGAACATTATTTCGGTGAATGTGCGCGGATTGCGGGAAATTATCGAAAATGCTTGCTCGTCGGCGGCGACAATTGTGGCAATGCAGGAAATGAAGGCTGCATCCTTGAACTATTTCAAGAATGATGAGGCCGCACGCACGATCGTCGCACAGTATTTTGACGTAGCAATTACCGAATTTAAAGCTCCTACACCTTCACCGAAGGTGCGTCAGCGCGAAACCAATGACCAGCAAGGGCTGCAACTTCCTCAAATCTACTTCAACGCAGCGGAAAATCGGGCGAAATTCGTCATGAAGACGGGTCTGTCGTCGGCTGAAAAGATTGAAGTAATCAAAGCAGCTTACCGCCAAGTTTTTGAGCGCGACATTACCCGCGCCTACAGCCAAAGCATTTCTGACCTGGAATCTAAGGTCAAAAACGGCGAAATCTCCATGAAAGAGTTTATTCGCCGCCTTGGCAAATCTCCTCTGTACCGCCAGCAATTCTACGAGCCGTTTGTCAACAGTCGCGCTGTAGAACTGGCGGCCCGCCACTTCCTCGGCCGTGGTTTGAGCTCGCGGGAAGAATTTAGCAAGTATTTTGCGATCGTCACCAAAGGCGGCCTGGCAGCCCTCGTAGACGCGATGGTTTATTCTCAGGAATATTCCGACTACTTCGGCGAAGAAACAGTCCCTTACCTGCGCGGTTTGGGCCAGGAAGCTCAGGAATGTCGCAACTGGGGCCCGCAAATTGATTTGTTCAATTTCAGCGCTCCTTTCCGCAAGGTTCCTCAGTTCATCACCTTGTTCGCAGGCTACACTCAGCCTCTACCAGATCAGCACGTTTACGGTATTGGTAACGATCCGCTGGAAATTCAGTTCGGTGCGATTTTCCCGAAAGAAACTCGTAACCCTAAGAACCGTCCAGCTCCCTTTGGCAAAGACACTCGCCGGATCTTGATCCGTCAAGGTGCGGGGATTGACAATCAATTGAGTAACCCAGCGGCTCGCGGTGCGGCTCCTGGTTCTCTGGGCCCCAAGGTCTTTAAACTAGACCAGTTACCCAGCAACTATGTGGCTTCCAAGAAAACCGCTCGCGGTGCCTCCAGCAGCTACAGCAATGCTTCCAGTGTCAAATATACCGAAAGTTCGACTCAAGCGGTGATTCGGGCTGCTTACCTGCAAGTGTTTGGTCGCGATGTGTTCGACGGCCAGCGCCAAAAGGTGGCGGAAATTAAGCTGGAAAACGGCGACATCCCGATGCGCGAGTTTATTCGGATGTTGGCGAAATCCGATGTGTTCCGCAATATGTACTGGAGCAAGCTTTATGTTTGTAAGGCGATCGAGTACATCCACCGCCGACTCCTGGGACGCCCTACTTACGGCCGTCAGGAAATGAACGCTTACTTTGACATTTGTGCCAAGAAGGGTTTCTACGCGCTGGTCGATAGCATCATGGACAGCATGGAGTACAACGAAGCTTTCGGGGAAGATACAGTCCCCTACGAGCGCTATGTGACTCCGGCTGGTTTGTCGATGCGGACGATGCGATCGGGTTCCTTTGGTGAGAAAAAGGCCAACGTTGAGCCGACTCCTGAAACACCTCGGTTTATCGAATTGGGTACTGCGATCGATGGCGGAGATCTTCAGTTGCAAACTCGGATTGCTCAAGGTGTGAGCAAGCGCCGTGAACAAACTAAGGTGTTCAAGCTAACAACTACTTCGGATAAGGTAGCTTTGAAAACTTTAATTCAAGCTGTTTACCGTCAAATTTTTGAGCGTGACATCAACTCGTATGTTGTGAAGAATGAATTCACGGCGTTGGAAAGCAAACTTGGCAACAATGAAATCAATCTCAAGGAGTTCATTGAGTGTTTAGGTTGTTCGCCGCTGTACGTGAAACAGTTCTATGCACCTTATCCAAATACTAAGGTGATTGAGTTGGGTACGAAGCACTTCTTGGGCCGTGCTCCTCTGAATCAAGCGGAGATTCGGACTTATAACCAAATCTTGGCAAGTAAAGGGATTAAGGGCTTTATCAATGCGATGTTGCTGACTGTTGAATATGCTGAGGCTTTTGGTGAGGATACTGTTCCTTATCGTCGCTTCCCAACTCTACCGGCTGCTAATTTCCCGAATACTGAAAGGCTGTACAACCAGTTGACTAAGCAGAATTCTGATGTTGTGGTTCCGAGTTTTGAGCCTGCGACTGTTACTGACAGAAGTTAGATTAATTTGAGTTTTTGGATGTTAAATTACTGGTAATTTAACGTCTCAAATAGTTGAAGGGCTGGTATAGTTACCGGCCCTTTTTTGGATAATTTGGATTTTTTTAACCGCAGAGGGCGCAGAGAGCGCAGAGTGAGGAAAGAGAGAGTGTGGTAGTGGAAGTTGTTTCCTTTATCGCGTGTTCCTCAACGTGAAAGTGTCAATTACAATGGATAGAATAAATTGGTATAAAAATTGGGTTCTATAATATAAATTATGTGAATGCGCCCCGGTGAGTGAGGACACACTCAACCGAGACGACTTCTCCAAAGTTCGACTATCCGAACTAGGAGTAACTTAAGTATGACAAAACCCAGATACGACGAGGAGAAAGATGAAACCCGCCATGCGGCAGCGAATGAAGAATGCTGCGAGGATATGGCAGATAATTACGGGTGGACGCTGAAGCAGGCAGAGCTAGTCGCAACTGATGTTTTACCTGTGGATTGCGTTTTCGATGGCTACTGCGAGTTTCCACCCTCTCGCATGGATTTAACGCAAGGCGACTATTTCAAGGAGGACAAAGAAGATGCGTAAACTGATTCTGTTCAAAGCGGATAAAGGTGAAATTGAAAAGTATCGTCAGAAAACTGAGACACAAATCGGAAAGTCATTTTACCGCATTGCAAATGTGGATTCAGTACCTTCTTTAACTAACACCATTGCCGAACACTACGACTCTAGTGGCAAACCTGCTCCTGCGATCGGACACCGACTGACGGAAACAGTGCCAGAAAACCGGGACTCCTTTCGAGATAGTGGCTGGGAAGTTGTGCGGGTGGAAGAATACACCCCTGAAATCCCGCCTCCCTATGGTGCAGGATTTGATACAATTTGCATTTGCTACTGCGCCTATAAGCCTTTAGCACCTGAAAATGTCTGGATGAAAAAGGCTCATCGCTTTGCTCCATCCCTAGATTCCTTTGGTGGTGATGAAAAGGCTTATCAGGAGTGGCTAGCTACTCAGTCGGAGGACGTGCAGGCTGAATCGAAATCGGCAATGGAGTGGCTCAAGACTCAAGAAAAACAGCATTAAAACCAAGCTCGCAGGTCGCGTATTGCCGCAATTTCATCTTCTTTTGCCTGTTCTAGAAAAGCAATTAGCCTTTCTTTCGGCACTTGAGGAAAGGTAGGACTCGATTCAACCTCCATATACTCGCCCTCGTGCAATTGATAAATTCGCCACACTTTGCCATTGAACCGCCAAAACTCCGGTACACCAATAGCAGCGTAGAATTTGTTTTTCTCAATATCAGTATGAGTAATATCTACTTCTACCACTAAATCAGGCGGAGGATCTTTGGTAAAATCAACATTTCGGCCTTTGACGAGGGGTTGATTTTGAATATAGTAGGCATTATCTGGTTCGGCTCCCTTTTTCAGAAAAGGATAGTTCATAGTTGTTGAACCCATCGTTTTCATCCGCATCCCCATGAGTTCAATCAGCGTCCGAATAAAACACTCGATTAATCGACTTGAAAATTCGTGTTCTTCTAAGGGCATGGTGATTTCTAGAATCCCGTTGTCATAGATCAAATGACAGCCTCGTGACTGGGGTAAGGCATTGAGAATTTGTAGATAACCGTCCCAAGATAACCCCCAAATTACGACGCGCTGTTCGCCAATAGGTTTTTGCAGTTCTGCTGTAGCTTCTGGTGCAGATGTTACCACAAGTGACCTCCAAGTGGAATTGATATTGATGGTTTACTCTAAGGCTAACTTAGTTTACATTGATTTGGCAAATTTCTAACATCCGTTTGACTTTTGGCAACTGTCTTTCCGATTTCCGAAAAGCCAGCCAAATCCGATTGGTAACAGCCTGTGTAGGTTTTAGGACAAGTGTCAAGCGATTTTCTGTCACCGAATCTACACACAAGTAATCGGGAAGCACGCTAAACCCAAATCCGCATTCTACAGCTTGTCTAATTGCTCTTAAATCGGGGATAATTAGTTTGGGTTGAACGTCGATTCTTCTGCCAAACACGACGCGCCAAAAGCGGCGGGCGATCGGCAATTCTTCACTATAAGCAATCCAATCTTGGGTTAACAGCCATTGAGAAAGTGGGTTTAAATCTGCTTGACTGATTCCTTCCGCGATCGGAATCGCGATATTTGGCGGCCCGACTAGCCAGAAATTTTCCTCGAATAGTAGTTCATATTCAATGTCAGACAAGGTGATTTTTTGGGTGGCAATTACAATGTCTAGCTTTCCGGCTTTGAGTTGTTGGATCAACTCCGATGTTAATCCAAATTGGATTGTGTAAAAAGTGTGATCGTCTTGGGGTAATTGACTGAGGATGCGATCGGTAAAAAATTCTTGAGGGGTACCAATTCTGATGGTTTGTGGTGTTTCGGCGCTGGAGTTTTTGTGGGGAATTGATTCGAGTTTCTCGATCGCACTTGCAACTTGACTATACAGTCTTTTTCCCGCATCCGTCGGCACCATCCGTCTCGGAGTTCTTTGAAACAACGGATTTCCCAAAGCTGACTCTAGGGCTGCGACGTGTTGGCTGACAGCCGGTTGTGTTAGGTGCAAAACTTGGGCTGCCCCGGATACGGTTCCGACGCGGTAAACCTCGATAAAGCTGCGATACCACTCAAAGCTAATCATAAATAAGGCAGTTCGGCAATGGATTTTAGGAACGGGCAAGATGCCCATTCCACAAGAAATGCACTTTTTGTGGAACAGGCCGGAAAGCCTGTTGCTAAGCCCCCACAAGAAATGCACTCTTTGTGGAACAGGCCGGAAAGCCTGTTGCTGACAATGGTGAAATATCTCAGATTTAACGGATGTTAGGAAGTTCGGCATTGGGATTTGGTATAACTAGATTTATAGTTACACGAAACTTTCATAATTTGTATTTTAGATGAATTCGACCTAGGATAAAAACAACGAGCACAAAGACACCCACAACAGGAATCGAATATGACTAGCCAAAAAGTTCTGATTGTTTTAACCAGCCACGATACTCTTGGTGACACTGGTAAAGAAACTGGTTTCTATCTCCCAGAAGTAACCCATCCCTTGGACGCATTTACTAAAGCCGGATTAATGGTAGATTTTGTCAGTCCAAAAGGCGGCAAAGCTCCAATGGTTGGGATTGATTTGGAAGACCCGCTAAATAAGGCTTTTTTAGACGATTCCGAGCAGGTTTTGCGAGTCGAAAATACTCTGAATCCTGCACAAATTAAACCCGCAGAATATGCTGCTATTTTCTATGCTGGCGGACATGGAACCATGTGGGATTTTGCTGATAACCAGGAACTTGCTGAGATTGCGGCTGCGATTTATGAAGCAGGCGGAATTGTCGGTGCTGTCTGTCACGGGCCTGCGGCGTTAGTCAATATTAAGCTGTCTGACGGTACATACCTGGTTGCTAACAAGACTGTGGCTGCTTTTACTAATGAAGAGGAAGCGGCTGTGGGATTGACTGATATCGTGCCGTTTTTGCTGGAGGCGAAGTTAATTGAGCGTGGGGCTAATTTTACTAAGGTTCCTAATTTTCAAGTTTGTGTTGTGGCGAGCGATCGACTCGTCACAGGGCAAAATCCCGCTTCCGCCGCAGGTGTAGGCGAACGAATGGTAGAATTAATTAATGCAAAATAGCACTTTGAAATCTGGTGAATCGGTACAGCCAACAGTTTCGGCAAATTAATCTTGCTCGGTGATAAATCTGTTACGGGATTCGCTGATGCAATTAGATTTGAGGTTGGAGATCCCCGCCAATCTTAACTGGATAATCCATCGGGGCGAGTGCAAGTGCTCGCCCTTTCTGCATTCGGTTAACCCTACTCAAATACCCAATTTTACTGGAGAACATTACCGCCCACAGTTCGTCTTTGATTTTAGCAGACAAATTCGCGATCGCCTGTGTCAGATGCTGTTCGGCAAATTCTCCGCAATCAATCTGTTAGTTGTGATGACTTGAGTCCTCTGATTTTGGAGAGAACTCAAGTCCTCACGCTCGAAGCAATCAAGTTATTACTGACTTTTGTTCATTCCGTGACTGCAAAAAATAAGTGGGATTTGTGATTGCGGATTCCGATCTACATTTAGATATTGAAAGACCAATAAAACATCAAAACAACTAGCAATTTGTGCGGAGCGGTCAAATTGCTCAATGAAGAAGCTCTTAGGGCATAATATTATAAAACAGAGAACAGGGTATGGAACTAAATTTACAGAAATTTTATACGGCCTGCAATCCCAGCTACACCCTGGCAGTAGCAAATCAAGAAGACCGACAATACTATATCGATTTTTCGTCAGTGCGGGGCGGCACAATCGTAGAACAATTGGAGCGCACCATCAGCCGTCTCTCGCCCGATGTACCTACCTGTCAATTATTTACCGGTCACATCGGCTCGGGGAAATCCACAGAATTGCTGCGGCTGCAAGCTCAATTGCAGGAGCAAGGTTTTCATGTGGTTTATTTTGAGTCGAGTAAAGATTTAGACATGGCTGATGTCGATATCACTGACATTTTGTTGAGCGTGGCGCGTCAGGTGAGCGAAAGCATTGAGAAAATGAAAATCAAGCTGCAACCGACGGGTTTTAAAGCTTTGCTCAAGGGCGTTGCTGATGTTTTTCAAACTCAAATAGATCTGAAAGCGGGAGCTTCTGTCCCCGGTTTGGGTGAGGTAAATGCTAGCACGGATGGAGAGTTTTCTTTGTCTTTGGGTATTGGCAAAATTACTGCTAAGGCGAAGGATGCTCCGAATTTGCGATCGGAGTTGAGGCAATATTTGGAGCCGCGGACTAATGTAATTTTAGATGCGCTCAATAAGGAGTTGCTGGAACCGGCTAATCAAGAACTCAAGCGCCAAGGTAAACAGGGACTTGTGGTAATTATCGACAATCTCGATCGCATACACCTGTGCGCGAAACCAACGGGGCGGATGCAGCCGGAATATCTGTTTGTCGATCGCGGGGAGCAGTTGGCAAGACTGAACTGTCATGTCGTGTATACAATTCCTTTGGTGCTGATTTTCTCTAACGACTTGGGTCAGCTTAGCAATCGCTTCGGGGTAGATCCAAAGGTTTTGCCGATGGTGCCGGTGCAATTGAATGACGCTTCTGAGTGTGCAGAGGGTGTCGAATTGCTGCGACAGATGGTTCTGGCGCGCGCTTTTCCAACAGTGGAGGCGTCGCAGCGCTATGCTTTGGTTGGCAAAATTTTCGATTCTGCCGAAACTCTCGATCGCCTCTGTCGAGTTAGCGGGGGTCATGTTCGCAATTTGTTACAACTACTCTATAGCTGTCTGCAAAAACAAGACCCTCCTGTGTCGCGGGAAACTTTGGAAAATGTGATTGTCCAACGCCGTCACCAGCTTACTTTGGCGATCGAACCTGATGAGTGGCAATTACTCCGCCAAGTATCTGCTACCAAAACAGTGAATGGTGAAACTAAATACCAAATTTTGCTCCGCAGTCTTTGGGTATTTGAGTACCGTTACGGCGAGGATTACTGGTTTGATGTCAATCCGATTTTGGCTGACGCGAAGGAGTTTCGGGATACCGAAAATGCGGCCAAATAGCTTTGATTTGTAAAAGATTAAAGATGTATAGCCTTCTCAGAAAGATGAGGTACTCATGGGCATAGGGCATAGGGCATAGGGCATAGGGCATAGGACATACCTCACCCCGCTTGAGAACCGCTATAAATTACTTTCAAATTATCTGCGTCGATCTGCCTTAAATCTGCGGCTTCTGCATAAATCTTTGATTGATACAATAAGTTTCTTACTTCTTCCTGATGACAACTGACAACTGACAACTGACAACTGACAACTGACTTCAAACTATGATTAAAGGCACTACTAAACTGCTCGGAGTAATTGGTCATCCGATCGCACATTCTCTGTCCCCGGTGATGCACAATGCTGCCATTTCTCACTTGGGTGTCGATTTTGTTTACCTGCCGTTTCCGGTAAAACCAGAGGATTTAAAGGCTGCGCTGGCAGGATTTGCCGCGATCGACCTTCGGGGATTTAGCATCACGATTCCTCACAAACAGGCAATCTTACCGCTGCTGGCGGAGGTTTCTCCCATTGCTAGGGCGATCGGCGCAGTCAACACCGTCTACCGCACTGACAAAGGTTGGTGCGGCACAAATACCGACGTAGAAGGCTTTCTCGCGCCGTTGCAAACAGAGGGTTTTCCCACTTTCCGATCAGATTCCGATCCCCCCCAGCCCCCCTTAAGAAGGGGGGAGAATTCACTCAAAGTCCCCCTTCTTAAGGGGGATTTAGGGGGATCTCCGGGTTTAAAAACCCCCCTAGGGCGGGCTTCCGATTGGAGTCAGAAAGTAGCGGTAATTTTGGGGAATGGCGGGGCGGCGAGGGCTGTTGTGGCTGGATGCGCTCAATTGGGATTTGCAGAGATTCACGTTGTCGGCCGCAACGCCCCCAATTTAGCGGAATTTCAACAGAGTTGGGTGAATTCTCCGATGCCGATGCAGAATTTGCAGGTGCATACTTGGGATAATTTGTCAATGTTGATTTCGCAGGCCGATTTGCTGGTGAATACAACTCCTGTGGGAATGCACCCGCACGGGGAAAAGTCGCCGGTTGCTGCTGCTGCGCTCGATCGAATTTCCGCAGGTGCGATCGTTTACGATCTGATTTACACCCCGAATCCTACTCAGTTGCTCAAAGATGCACAGCTTCGCGGTGCAATACCGATTGACGGACTAGAAATGCTAGTTCAACAAGGAGCAGCAGCCTTGAAAATTTGGCTGGACACAGAATATGTCCCTGTGGATGTAATGCGCCAAGCCTTGCGCCAGCATTTAGGTTTAGACTAATGCCGTCTCCTCCTGGAGCCGGACACGGCAGTGCCGTTTCCCGGAGGAGGTTAAGAATTTGACCTTGAATTCGCGCTAAGCTGAGTAAAATATATTTACGCTGCAATTGTTATGAAATTTCGAGCTATCAGTCTTCTTTTTGCCACTTGGGCGATCGCAATTTTGAGTTTGGTATTCACTCCACCAGCTTGGGCTACCACACAGATTAAACTTTCCGATCTTTCCTATCACGAATGTCCCGCAGAAATGGCAGAAGGAACAGTCACCAGCGGCAGTTCTATGGAAGCTAATTGCTTTTTGATTACTGGGAAAGCTGAAAATACTAGCGGCAAACCTGTTTTTGATGCTGATATTTTCGGTCGTATTTATGATGCAGATGAAAATCCAGTGATGCAAAACCGGACTCGCTTAGGTTCTATCGAAGAAGTTCCTCCCGGAATTAGCGATTTTCAGCTCAGAATTTCGGTTGCAGCCAATCAACGAACACCTTTGCAGCTCAAGCAGTTTAAAGCTACAGGTTTTACTGGCGTGGTTCGCCGTTAGTGAAACTATAGCCTTTCGAGCGAAATATGAGGTGCTCATGGGCATAGGGCATAGGGCATAGGGCATAGGGCATACCTCACTTTTTCGAGAACGGCTATAAATGTAAATTCCCCCTATAAGGGGGAAGTTTTAAACCCTATTTTTCTGATAACTAAAAAGCGGTTTGCAAGCTGCCCAAAAGACCGATCAGAAATTGCGAGCCAAACTGAAGTACAAAAAACGCAATCATTGGAGAAAAGTCAATACCTCCCAAGGGGGGAATAATTGAGCGGAAGAGATTGAGGTAAGGATCTGTTAACTGACTCAAAATCGAAAACGGGGGGTCGTACCAATTGATGTTGGGGAACCAGCTTAACAGTACCCTAATAATCATCAGGACTAGATAGATTTGCAGAAATGTCGCTAGCGTGTTTGCCAAAAGGCCTATTGAATAACTCATAAATTTTGGTTGTCGTTTGAGTAAAGTTTACAGACACTTTAACTTTGAGTTTAGCATAGCTGCGGAAGAGGGAAGGCACTGAGGGTAGAGGCTGAGCAATTTTGTGGTTCCTTTTTACTTTTGCCTTGGTTTTTAATGGGAAAGTTGAACAGAGAAATGTGCGACAGTTGGTCGATCGCCCGCATTCTACTCCCCGACTGCTCTAAAATCTTCAATCTTATTCAGGAGTCAGGGGCGATCGAACCCTCGCTGTTGTGGGCTGGCGCGTTCCCGTTGACATCGCCGAGTTGCAGCCGCACGTCATCAATTGCCTGATTTAGCTGGGCAATTTTATCTTCCAAACTCAGCCTTGCTACTTCCATCCCTTCGGCTTCGAGTTGGCTGGCTTTCCTCTGGCGCATCTTTCTGATCTTGGCATCGGAAGGATCGCTCAGCAAAGCTTCAGCAGCGCGCCTCGACAGCACCGCACCCAAAACTGCCCCTACCAAGCCCCCAACTGCGGCTCCCGCAATAAATCCGCCTGTAAAACCCTCTCGATTGCTCATGGCTCAACTCAACTGCGCGATATTTCCTTGATTTGTCTATTTTTACACTCTCTGGAGCGATCGACCTGGAGAGGATTTTAGATTTTAGGTTTGAGATTTTAGGTTTGAGATTGAAATACGATCTCGAAAAATGCTTCGGAAGCACAAAGCCCACAGGGACATCAAGTCGGTTAATTGTCGGGTAAGGCGATCGTTCCAACTTCAGAGTTGAAGCGAATCATCTCCAAAGATCGATCGCCATACATATCTTCAATGTGCTCCAAACAGCAGTCGATCGCAAAATCGTTCAACTCAGCAGGCTCAATCCCGTACATATCCTGAAACACTTCCTCGTCTACCCGACAAAAGCGCGGGCGATCGGCATAAATTCCGCATTCCCTCGTTTCTTTGTCAAAGTTTATACACCAACCGTCATCTCCCACTAAGCTCAAGTAGAGCGCCAATTGCTCGGTAGATAAATACTCGTCCAGGTCAGGGCGCTCTGTTGGTTCTAGGTAACAACAAGCACCGCACTGCTTTACGCAACGCCAAGTAGCCATAATTTGATTTTAGATTTTAGATTTTAGATTTTAGATTTGGAGCATTATCTGGAAAATGCCCAACTTTAAGAGAGATTAAAGCCTTTCAAGTATACCAAGTGCCAGCGCCGCAGAAGGAGTTCGCGAAAAGACGGTTCGATTTTTGATTGCGAACACTCTCCGGTAAAGGCATCCAGCCCTGGTTCCTGTACGGATGACTGTTTTATGCTTGGGGCTGGCTCTTTTTTGGCTGTGAGCTTTATCAAAATCTACAAGTACATCACTTGTCAAGTATGATGTACCTGATGGTAAATTGAAGCCTCGGTAGACAGTCGCGGATAATGTTGATATGTATAGACAACCGCGCGATATGGCTACCAAGCGACCAAGAACTACCATCAGCTTTGACTTTGACGAGTACAAGGAGTTAAAAATTTGGGCTGATTCTGAATTTCGTTCCATTCCTCAACTGGTTCTTGTCTTGGTCAAGAAAGCCTTGATAGAGAGGAATAAACGATCGTCAGATCCAGCCAGCGCACCTCCGAGTGAACCTGATAGCTCCGGACTCACATAAACCAAACCCCCGCCAACTACCAAAGCTAAGCGGGGCAAGGAAAGTAAGGAAGCTGGCTAATATCTAGTATAAATCTAGCAAAGGAGGAACAACACCATGATCCAAGCCCAAACAATCCCCAAAACAGTCACTTTTGATGAGTTCGCAGCCTGGTATCCAGAGAACTCAGTTCACCGCTACGAACTACACAATGGAGTAATTGTCGAAATGCCTCTAGGAACTGGCCGCCATTCCGGTGTTACAGGTTTTATCAGCTTAAAAGTAGGAGTTGAAATTGACCGACGCGAATTACCTTACTGCATCCCTGGTGACTGCCTGCTTAAACCCACTCGCGATGAGGCTGGTTATCAGCCCGATGTAATTGTCCTAGATCAAGCATCTCTGGCAAAGGAACCGCGCTGGGAAAGGGAGTCCATCATCACGATGGGGTCTTCGATCCGACTGGCTGTAGAGGTCGTCAGCACGAACTGGCGAGATGATTACCATTTCAAATTTGCTGATTACGAAGAAATTGGCATCCCTGAATACTGGATTGTGGACTATTTGGGTTTAGGTGGCCGCAAGTTCATTGGGAATCCCAAACAACCCACCCTTTCAGTTTGCCAGTTAGTAGATGGGGAGTATCAGGTAAAGCAGTTTCGGGGCGATGACACTGTTGAATCGCTGGCTTTCCCAGAATTGAGGTTGACTGCCGAGTTGATTTTTCGGGCAGGTTTGCCTCCAAGCAGCCCCATGGATGAACCGGACTAATTACGATCGCCCAAACTCAGGGTTTTTTAGCCGAATTTGCGATCGCCCGCAGGTCGATCGTTCTTTACATTTTGTTGAATTTTGTAAACTTCCTTAAAAAAGAGGGCCGATCGCCCGGTAAAATCAGAAGCGGATTTTCTCATCAATCTAGACTTACTCACTACAGTCAGGAGGACACATGGACTTTATAACGGATCTTTTTAACGGCGGAGGCCCTGTAAACTTGCAACTTATTGTTCAGGTAGCTTTACTGGCAGCAGTCGTGCTTTCTGGCCCGATCGTGATTTTTCTGTTGGCAGCTAAAGGCGGCGACCTGTAATTATACCACGGCTGGCGATCGATAGTTGAGAGTTTTGCATAATTTAAAATTCAAAATTCCCAAAGCTCGATATAGTTAGGACGGGCTAGAAGCCCATCCCACAAAAATCTTTTTTCTTGTGGGATGGGCTTCTAGCCCGTCCCAAAATTTGATTAAAAGGACTTTTGCAATCTTGTCTATTGACTTGCAGCGCAGTAAATCTGCGACGTTGAATTTTGGTCTCAAATTGTCGATTCGATCCTAACCTTCGTGTTGGGGGCTTGTACCTGTTTTTGTGCGGGCGAATTTTCCCTAAATTTCACCCCGATGAATTAGGTTTACCAGAAAGAATTGGTTGAAAGCCGGAACACGAGTGAGGGAGAAATTAAAATAAGACTATTCATTGCTTCAATCCTCGGACTGACCGGAAGAGGTAGCTGTCAACTGTCAACTGTCAACTGTCAACTGAAGATCAAATACCGAGGGCGTGTTTAGCCGTTTGAATCAAATTCTCGAAAAAAGGTAGAGATACATCGACTTCCCTAGCATCCTGGCGGGAGTTACCCAACAAACCCATGCTTTGTCCAGGTTCAACAACCAAAACTTGCCCTTGAGAATTGCGAATTCTCAATTCCTCTTGAGAACCGGCGGGAGACAGACTACAAGAATAAGTGCGATCGCAATAATCAAACTCAACTTTTCCAAACACCGACGGCCTCGAACTAGCAGCACTGGCCACTAAGCGGACACCCAACAATTCCAACTCAACCGAAGTCTTGCCATTAAAACTATTTTCCCGCAAGCGGTACGCAATATCAACCCGCCGAGGCAACGGAAAATATTCACCCCAACGCCACGCAATCCCCTTCAAACTAGCCGAACCTTTTTCATCTTGAGTTGCAGTTAGTTTAACATGACCTCCCTTACCAACAATTTTTTGTTCAGTAATACAAACATTAGGCGTCCAAAATACAGGAGCCTTATTTTCAATCCCGCAAGGTTCTAGAGCATCAATTTGTCGGTAAAGGTCAAGATTAATCTCAGCCAAATCCGCTCGCACATCTACTGAAACCAACGGCTTGAGGTGTTCCGGCTGCAAACATTGATTCGCAAAAATTGACAGTTGCTTGCGGAATTGTTCAAGATTCTTGGCAGGCATCGAAAAACCCCCAGCCGCCTTATGTCCGCCAAATTTAGTTAATAAATCCGCGCAAAAATTCAGCCCGTCAAATACATTAAATTCAGGAATTCCCCTCGCCGAACCCCGGATGATATTACCCGTTTCGCCACCCTCATCCTCAAAAGTACCGATAAAAACGGGTACGCCGTAACGTTCGAGCAACCGAGATGCTACAATCCCAATCACCCCGTGGTGCCAACCGGGCTGCACGACAACTAAAACTCGTTCCTGCTGTAAATTGAGCGCACTTTTCTCGCACCAAGCAATCGCTTCCTGCTCAATTTCCTGACACAACTCCTGACGGCGCTGATTTATTTGTTCGCACTGCATCGCGTTTTTGAGTGCCAATTCGCGATCGTCCGTTGTGAGCAACTCTATCACAATTTGAGGGTCAGCCAGCCGCCCCACAGCATTAATCCGCGGGCCCAGCCGAAAACCAATATCTTCAGGCTTTAAGGTATTGTTAGCTTGAGTTTTTGAATTAAAAAGAGGTAAATTTTCCGCACTTGCAGGCTGCACTCCCGCCACCTGAATCAAAGCTTGAACTCCGGCTAATTGCGAGTGAGGCAAAAGTCGCAAACCCCGCTTTACCCAGCGGCGGTTAACTCCTGTCAGAGGCGCCAAATCTGCAATAGTTCCCAAGGTAAATAATTCCAGCAGCGGATTCACCAACCCGCCAACTTTCTTCAAATCTTGAGCCAAAGTAATCGCCAAAACATAGGCAACGCCTACTCCAGCCAAACCGCGATAGGGCGAAGATTCCGCAATTAATTTTGGGTTGAGAATAGCATCAGCCGGGGGCAGTTTTGGCGGCAAATCGTGGTGGTCTGTAATAATAACTTTTACACCGAGTTCTCGCGCTCTGGCAACTGGGCCATAGGCTGCAATCCCGTTGTCTACCGTCAGAATCAGAGCCACACCTTCGGCATGAAATTCTTCTACAATGCGATCGTTAATCCCGTAACCTTCGTGCATCCGGCTGGGAATCGCATAATCAACATTCGCGCCCAAAGCCCTCAGAGCTCGCAGCAACAAAGCCGTGCTCGTCATCCCGTCAGCATCGTAGTCGCCGCAAATCGCAATTTTCTGACCTGTTGAAATCGCCTCCCGCAACAATTTGACACTCGCAGCCAAATCGGGAAATTCATCCAGTGGCGCCGGCAAAACCAGAGATTCCGGTTCGATAAACCCTTGCACTTCTTCGAGAGAATCGATACCGCGATTAATAAGTACCTGTGCTAGCAAGCATGACAAACCGATTTCATTGGCAAACTGTTCGGCTTGCTGTGGTTGAGGCGAATAAATTTGCCACCGTTGGTTCGGCAATCGGGGAGAATGCGGGGGTACAGATGTCGGTAGCTCTGGCACGGAAGCTGAGGTCTAAAGATACATAACCAATCTTACCTAATTAAGTGTCTAATGAAATCAATATTAGATTGGCGATCGATCGCAAAGATGAGTTTTTTCGGTAAAATCCGAAGGTTGTGCGGATAAAAGCAGCGTGGTGAACAGTTGACAGTTGACAGTTGACAGTTGACAGCGAAGTGATAATAACGGAGATTTAAACTCGGTTCTTATCACAATCTGCCGACCTGAGTAAGGGCTTCAAACCCTTGCTATTCGGTGAAAGTGCGATCGCATCTGAAAACAATGTCTAGCAGGCATTTGTCACGCCCATACAGTCCCCAGTGCTGGATTTTATTTTAACAGGAGATTGTGATGATTACAGAAAAGCGGCCCTGGTTTAAAGTTGCCTTCCAGTTTCAAGGGTCGATCATTTTTTTCATTTGGCCCCGCGTCATGCTGTGCGCTGGTTTTGGGTTGTTGATTTCGGTGATGTACTTTTTTAAACTCCCAGTATCGTTGCCCATCTTATCAAGCATTGTTCCCAGTATAGTCCTCGGCTTATTATTAGTGTTTCGGACAAATACAGCTTACGATCGATTTTGGGAAGGCCGGAGGTGCTGGGGAACCTTAATTATTGCAGTCAGAAATTTGGCACGTCAAATCTGGGTATCTATTAGCGATCGAGAACCGGATGATTTAGCGAAAAAAAAGTCTACTTTGCGATTATTAGTGGCTTTTGCCATAGCAATGAAATTGCACTTGCGCCAAGAACCAATTAGCTCAGAAATAGAGCCTTACGTACTACCCCAACAGTATGAGAATCTCAAAAAAATGAACAATCCTCCCCTCGAAATTGCTTTTTGGATTGGGGATTATTTGACGATACAGTACGAGGCAAATAACCTCGATGTCTATCGGCTAACTGCGATGAATCAGTTAGTAAATAACATGATTGAGGCCTTGAGCGGTTGCGAGCGAATTTTGAGAACTCCGATGCCTCTTGCTTACGCGATTCATCTCAAACAGCTACTCTTGCTTTACTGCTTGGCACTGCCTTTTCAAATGGTGAAGGAGTTAACTTGGGGGACAGGCCCTGTGGTAGCTTTAATTAGTTTTGCTTTGTTCGGTATCGAAGAAATCGGCATTGAAATTGAAAATCCTTTTGGACACGATGCCAATGATTTGCCTTTGGATAATATTTGTGCTACTATGCAGCGCAATATCAACGATTTAATTACTTTATCTCCTAGCGTTCATGCTCGGGCAAAAGAGCATTAAAGTCATTAGTGATTAGTCATTGGTTATTGGTTATTGGTTATTAGTTATTGGTTATTGGTCATTGGTTGTCGATCGTTAGTCATTGGTGATTGGTTACGCTTTTGTGCATTTAAATTGTATTTTTACGGCGGGCAGGATTCCCGCCCCACAAAAGTTTAACTTTATTCGGACGTGCAATTTAAATGCCTCGGAGCTTATTTGTCTTATGTTTCTTGTTCGTTCTAATAACCAATAACCAGTAACTCATGCCCTATGCCCTATGCCCATGAGTACCTCATATGGAGATCGAAATGCTATAGCTTCCGCCTAACGTTAATTTCTAGCAATTAACCACATTAACCCAGCTAAAACCAACAATAAAGGCGTCAGCCAATCTCCCCACCGCACGTACAAAGTCCGAGTTTGCCGCCGATAAATAGTAGCATCTCGGACTTCATAGGTATTAATTCCAGACTTCCAAATCGTCTCGCCGCGAGGATTTACAAAAGCAGAATAACCTGTATTAGTTGCGATCGCAGCCCATCTATCAGTTTCAATGGCCCGCATCACATCCAAAGCATGATGTTGAGCCAGCATCGGCGGTTTGTAATGGGCATTGTTGGAAGCTGTGAGTATAAATTCACCTCCATTTGCCGCCTGATATCGGAAAACTTCAGCAAACGCTGAATCGTAACAAATTCCGACAATAGCGTGGCCAAACGGCGTATTAAACCATTGTTTTGAGTTCCCTGGTACTAAATGAGTATCTAAGGGAGACAGCCGATTAATAATGCCGCCTAAGATTTCGTAAAAAGGGATGTATTCGCCTAAGGGCACTAGCTTGAGTTTATCATACCGGCTGACAATTTCTCCTGTTTTGTCGATCGCCAATAAGCTATTAGTCATGCTATCTCCTTCCTGTCCGAATCCTCCAACCCAAGCCAGAACACCGCGTTGGAGAATCGCTTGGTAAAAAGAAAGAGTAGAACGTTGATACTCGTTTGTCCAGATAAAAGGCAAAGCCGTCTCTGGAAGCAACACAGCATCTACTCCTCTGTCAGCTAACTCCTTATATCCAGCCGTGTAACCTTCCAAAGCGCGCCGCCAACCACCTGAGTCAAACTTAATCTCGTTAGGAATATTGCCTTGAATAATCCCAATTTGTAAAGCTGTTCCCGCCTCTTGAATTAACGGGCGATTGTAGAAACTCCAGCCGACAATATGCAAAACTAAAAACAAACCCGCAGGCACAATATAAGCAATCCAATTCTTCCCTCTTCCTTCTTCCTTCTCTCCTTTTCCCTCTTCCTTCTTCCCTCTTTTTACCTTGAGCGAAGCCGAAAGGCCTTCTTCCTTCTTCCTTCTTCCTGCGATAAAAGCTTCGGCAATTAAGCCATTTACTGCTACAACTGCCGCTGTTACTGCGCTGGGCCCGGAGAGTTGACCGAGGTGCAATATGGCTAAGTTGTGCGGGCTTTGGGTGTATGATAGTGATGTCCACCACAGCGAGCCTGTACTCCAAATACTTTCTAAGGCACACCACAAAGCTGTACCAATTAACACGCGGATCGCAGGCAAGATGCCTGTGCCACTAACAAGATGCCTGTGCCACTAATTTTTTGGGAAATCACAGGCAAGATGCCTGTGCCACTAATTTTTTGGGAAATCACAGGCAAGATGCCTGTGCCACTAATGTGGGAAGTTACGATCGCAAATAACCATGCCCAAAGGGTGACTAATGCACTTCCCCAGAAGGTGATGAATATCCAGCAAAAAAGTGCGATCGCCAAACTGGGCCACCAAGGAACTCCCAACCAAGTCATTGGGTGTATTCCCATAATCCAAGATATGGCTAATCCGTGATAGCCAATTCCCCAAAGAGCAGGAAGAAGGAAGAAAGAAGAAGGAAGAATGAATAAGAAAGAAGGAAGAACTTTTGGTTTTTTTTCTGTGATTATTGGTCGTTCATAACTGACAACCAAAACCCACAGGGGAGCTAATACTACCCAAGCCAACAGCCAAGCATTGAATGGTGCTGTTGTCAATGCCATCAAAATGCCGCTGAAAAATGCGATCGCCCCGCCTAATATTTGAGATTTCTCAATCGCGAGTTTTTCAAATTTAAGTCTTTTAAATATCGCCACTTTGATGATTGCCAATTAAATATAATAATTCTTAATCAATATATCATATCATAACGGTTTGTAGTGAGGACTTTAGTCCTTTCTTGAATGCGGACTAAAGTCCTCACTACAAACCAATTTGATTCTGGTCATTGTAGCGGAAACAATATCAAAAATAAATCTCTTAATTTATACTTGCCAAAACAAAAAGCGCCCTCATTTGGAGAGAGCGCTTTTTGTCAATCAAAAGCTAAATTTAGCCGTTGATGGAAGGAGCAACCATTGCTACTGGGGTGACTTCACCAGCGGCCAAGTCGAGCGGGAAGTTGTGAGCATTGCGCTCGTGCATTACTTCCATACCCAAATTAGCGCGGTTGATGACATCCGCCCAAGTGTTGATGACGCGACCTTGCGAGTCGATAATAGATTGGTTGAAGTTGAAACCGTTGAGGTTGAAAGCCATCGTGGAAATACCTAAAGCGGTAAACCAGATGCCGACAACTGGCCACGCACCTAATAAGAAGTGCAAGGAACGGCTGTTGTTAAAACTTGCATATTGGAAGATCAAACGACCGAAGTAGCCGTGGGCTGCAACGATGTTGTAGGTTTCTTCTTCTTGACCAAATTTGTAACCGTAGTTTAGCGATTCGCTTTCACTTGTCTCGCGAACCAAAGAAGATGTTACCAAAGAACCGTGCATGGCAGAGAACAAAGCACCGCCGAAGACACCAGCTACTCCCAACATGTGGAAGGGGTGCATCAGGATGTTGTGCTCGGCTTGGAACACGATCATGAAGTTGAATGTGCCGCTGATACCCAGGGGCATACCGTCAGAAAAGCTGCCTTGTCCGATCGGGTAAATCAAAAATACTGCGGTAGCAGATGCCACAGGTGCAGAGTAGGCTACGCAGATCCAAGGACGCATTCCTAAGCGATAGCTCAGTTCCCACTGGCGGCCCATGTAGCAAAAAATGCCGATGAGGAAGTGGAAAATGACGAGCTGGTAAGGGCCGCCGTTGTACAACCATTCGTCTAAAGAGGCTGCTTCCCAGATGGGATAGAAGTGAAGCCCGATCGCATTAGACGAAGGAACAACAGCACCACTGATCAGGTTATTGCCGAACATCAAGGAACCAGCAACTGGTTCGCGGATGCCGTCAATATCCACAGGAGGAGCTGCTACAAAGGCAATGATGTAGCAGGTGGTTGCGGTCAGCAGAGTTGGGATCATGATTGTCCCAAACCAACCAACATAAATCCGGTTATCGGTGCTAGTTACCCACTCGCAGAACCGTTCCCAAACGTTGCCGCTTTCGCGACGCTGTACGGTTGTTGTCATTTGTTTTATGATTGCTTAATTGAATTTTCAACGTTCTGTTGTGGAAATCTCCACGCTTATATTAGTAACACTATTCACAACAGTTTGCAAAGGGATTAGTGCTTATATTTGAATAAATTTATAATCCTTTACATAACTTGATTCTTGATGAATTTTTGTGGCTGTTTGCAAAGTAATATTACAGAATAAATACGGTTAAAATAAAGCGGGCAGAAGAGCTGAATCTTTATTCTGTAGGTTGGTTCAGCAGTTAAGTCAAATTATTTTTGTTGAGGTCAAACTTCTTTATAGTTAAACATATCTTAATTGGCGATTGAGCAGATGAATTTTAATATTTGTTTACATATCCTAGGTGGATTGACTGTTGACAGTTGACTGTTGACGGTTGACTGTTGACGGTTGTAGAACGAGAATCAAATCATTGATGCTTGAGGAGTATCGGCTCTATTCAAGAAGTTATTTATGTTCTCACGGATGTGGCGATCGCACTAAATTCTCCAGAATCCGCAATCAACCGGATTCATCAACTAAAAACCCGGTTCATAAGGCGCTTTGCAATTGCCATAAACCGGGTTTCTGAGGATGAGTTCGTAAATTGTGCCTAAAAATTAGCCTTTAGCCTGGGGGCCACTTCATGTGCCGTCCGCCGAGAATGTGAAGGTGCAGGTGATCTACGGTTTGGCCACCGTCATTGCCGGTATTAATCACGACGCGATAGCCGTTACTGAGTCCGAGTTGTTCGGCTACCCGTTTTACAGTCAGCAGCAGGTGTCCCATGAGGGCATGATCTCCCGATTCGGCATCGGCTAATTTGGGAATAGGTTTTTTGGGAATGACGAGGATGTGGACTGGCGCTTGCGGATTGATATCTCTGAAGGCGAGGGCTAAGTCGTCCTCATAAACGATGTCTGCGGGAATCTCTTTGCGGATGATTTTGCTGAAAAGCGTTTCTTGGGTTGTCATGGGTGTTAACGAAGTTCGGCAACGGGCAATGTACGGGATGTAACGGATAAATTTTCAGGGAAGGGGGAAGGCGGAGGGGACAAGGGGAGGGAGGAAGGGGGAAGAGGCAGGAGGAGAGAAGGAAGAGAAGAGGAGAAAAGGAAGAGGCAACGAAAAGTTTTTCTTGCCTCTTCTGATATTCATTAGTCATTGTTAATCATAATAGATGATGGATCGAAGACAGGCAAATTGAGGATAAAAAATAATGCTTGCGAGGGTTTGGAGTGCATCTATCGTAGGAATTGACGCGGTAAAGGTGGGTGTGGAGGCTGATGTATCGGGGGGACTGCCGAAAATTGTGGTTGTGGGGTTGCCGGATTCGGCGGTGCAAGAGGCTAAAGAAAGGGTTAAGGCTACGCTCAAAAATTCGGGATATGGTTTTCCGATGCGGAGTATTGTGATTAATTTGACTCCGGCGGATTTGCGTAAGGAAGGCCCGAGTTTTGATTTGCCGATCGCCATTGGCATTTTAGCAGCATCCGAACAGGTCAGCGCCGAGCTGTTGGGAGATTATTTGTTTTTGGGGGAACTCTCTTTGGACGGGAGTTTGCGGCCTGTGGCGGGGGTTTTGCCGATCGCCGCTGCTGCTGCCAAAATGGGTATTTCGGGGTTAATTGTACCAGCAGCCAATGCAAAGGAAGCGGCTTTAGTAAAAGGAATATCTGTTTACGGTTTTGAAAATATATTTGCAGTTACTGATTTTTTGAACAATCCTCAAGTTTATTCACCGATACAAGTAAACGGTAGAGAAGAGTTAGGAAAAACTAGGTTTCAGGGTCTAGATTTAAAAGACGTAAAGGGGCAAATTCACGCGCGGCGGGCTTTGGAAATTGCGGCTGCCGGTGGACACAATTTGATTTTTGTGGGGCCGCCAGGAAGCGGCAAGACGATGCTGGCGAGACGTTTGCCGGGTATTTTGCCACCGCTGACTTTTGATGAAGCTTTGGATGTGACTCAAATTCATTCGGTGGCTGGTTTGTTGAAGGATAAGGGTATGCTGGTGAGCGATCGACCTTTTCGCAGTCCTCACCATTCAGCATCCGGGCCTTCTCTCGTTGGCGGGGGCAGTTTTCCGCGTCCGGGTGAAATTTCCTTAGCACATCGCGGCATACTTTTTCTGGATGAATTAACTGAATTTAAAAGAGATGTTTTGGAGTTTTTGCGACAGCCTTTAGAAGACGGTTATGTGACGATTTCTAGAACCAGACAATCGGTGATGTTTCCGGCACAATTTACATTAGTTGCTAGTACGAATCCTTGCGCTTGCGGTTACTATGGCGACTCGATCCAACAGTGTACTTGTTCGCCCCAAAAGAGGGAACAATATTGGGCAAAACTTTCGGGGCCTTTGATGGATCGGATTGATTTGCAAGTGGCGGTTAATCGTTTGAAACCTGAGGAAATTACCAGACAGGCGACGGGGGAGGAGTCGGAACCGGTGCGGGTGAGGGTGCAGCGGGCGCGAGAGATGGCGACTCGCCGTTTTCAGTCAGAAGCTGGCTTGCGGTGTAACGCGCAGATGCTAAGCAGCCACATTAACCAATGGTGTCAGTTGGATGATGCTTCGCGGAATTTGTTGGAGATGGCGATTCGGAAATTGGGGCTTTCGGCGCGGGCTAGCGATCGCATTTTGAAGGTTGCTAGGACTATTGCGGATTTGTCGGGGGATGACAGCTTGAAGACTAATCACGTGGGGGAGGCGGTGCAGTATCGGACGATCGATCGGATGCAGTAAGGAGGATTTGTGCGATCGGGCGTAGGGAAAATGAGACATTAATTCATCTAAAATATCAGAATAAACGTTGATATAACCCTTCTCAGATAAGTGAGGTATGTTGTTGGGCTTCAGCCCTCTTATACTAATTGTATACTAAGGATCGCGAATTAAATAATTTACACATATTTGTGGGACGGGCGGGACGCCCATCCCACAAGAACAGTAAAAATTGTAAGTTATTTAATTGTCATTCCTAAGCGAGGTCGCATCAAAAAAAACATTGGGAGCATCTCATTTTTGTAAAAAGCATTTTTTATTATAGTGCTGTCCCCGCTCGCGTATTATACGATACGCGAGCGGGGACGCTCGCACTATAGCAATCCTAATTGATTTTCTAGATATGGAAATCCTAAAATCCTTGCTATATAAGGAGTCTACTAAGACAATTGGGTCGTTATCTTGTGCCAATCAGATCGGACAGCACTATAAGAAAAAAATGCTTTTTACAAAAATGAGATCCACCCTGGATTTGGGAATTATACCAAGCACAAACAAATATTGCTACAACACAATTATTTAGTGGAATGAACGTCCAAGTTGTTTCCTCAAATATTCTCGCCTGTGCGTCGTTAGCTCGATTTTAGATTTTTTCGGGTACGAGCGATAACGACACACCCTACAAAATAAATTTGGAAAATTGCTATTATTTACGACCAGTCAACAAATAAGTAACCATGTATCCCTTGCCCTTAACTTGAATCGCCCCTCGCTTCTGAAAAGTGTATTTATTCTTTAATATTTCGTAGGTTTCGGCGGTGACTTGAATGCAGCCGGTAATCCCGTGGGATTCCATGCGCGAAGCAATATTTACTGTGTCGCCCCAAAGGTCGTAAATAAACTTTTTTAAGCCGATGACGCCGGCAACTACAGGGCCACTGCTAATTCCGATCCGAATGCTGAATGGTTCGGAATGATTTAAGCTCAGAAACCGGATTTCTTGTAGCATATCGATCGCCATATTCGCCACCGCCTCGGCATGATCCTCTCGCGGAGTAGGTAAACCGCCGACAACCATGTAAGCATCACCAATAGTCTTAATTTTCTCCAAACCGTGGCGATCGGCTAAATGATCAAAAGCTGAAAAAATATCATTGAGCACGGACACTACCGCAGTCGCTGAAATTCTCGACGAAAGCTCTGTAAAGCCCACAATGTCGGCAAACATCACCGTTACTTCCCCAAAACTTTCGGCGATATTATGTTCATTATCTTTCAAACGCAGGACGATCGCCGCCGGCAAAACATTCAGCAACAGTTGCTCGGATTTCGCTTGTTCCACTTCCAACTGTTGGTAAGCAGCCTGCAACTGTTCGGTTTGGAGAATTCTTTCTCGGGCTAGCTTTTCGATTTGGGCGGTGCGACTCAACGCTGTCAGCATATATGTCACCGGCAGCAGAGTCCACAACATCCCCATACTCAGAGTTCCCCAAGAACGCCAGTGCTTGCGAGTCTTCCGAATTTCCGGCGTTGCAGACACGTATAAAGACCACTGGCTGCCGCTAATTTTCAGCACCCTTTGGCAAGCCGCATACTGCGGGCCTGGATTGTCCAGAATCGGGCAGTTTGACCTTTGAGTTACTTTCGCAGCGGCCGATGCGGTGAACACTTGTTGGGTGGAGGATTGGAACAAAGCCGCAAATTGCGGAATTTGCCCGTCAGCAGCCCGATTTTGCAGAACGGGGTCGGGCGTTGGCGGTAACAACGGCAGTGCTTCTGGCTTGTCTGGAGGCTCGCTGGCGAGATAAATGGTGAGGTAGTCGGTATTGCGTCCTTTTAAAGAGGTTTGGAAAATATCTTTGCCTTGAAATACGCCCAGAACAAATCCTTGTAGCAGTTGGCGGCGGGATTCCAGGGTAGTCGGTTTAGTGCTGTTTTCGTAAATCGGAACTATTACCAAAAGACCCACTTCCGGCGAATTGCGCTGAATTAGACCGTCGTAGCTGGTGACAATCATTTCTCCAGTATCCCGCGCGCGATCGATCGCAGCGCGAATTTCTGGGTGGGAAGTGAGGTCAAATCCCAATGCTGTCTCGTTTCCCGCTGTTGGTTCGACGTAAAAAGCTGGGAAATATTCGGAACGCTGGCCGGCCTTGCGGAGTTCTCCCTGGGGGCCGCGCTCTGTAATCTGGAAGCTGGAGTCAGTTTCGGTTCTGGCTTGGGCTTCGTAGTTGGCGCGCTGGGAATTGGGAACGCGGGGGGCCCAAGCCAGCAGTTGCAGGCTGGGGTGAACGGATAGGGGACGGCCGACAAACCGAGCAAAAGAAGAACGTTCGACGACGCTAAACGCTTTCATGTAGTCGCTGAGGGCGAGAACTGCGTCTAAGTCTGAGTTGAGTTGGCGTTCAATGCCGATCGAAATATCGTCGATGCGGCGGTGCATTTCGTAGTCGTGGCGCCTGTCTTCCCAGTCCCAAACCAAGGCAAATGCCAGGGCCGAGAATCCGACACCCAAAACAAGTGTCAACCCGGCTGGAATGTAGCGAGACCAGGATAAAGGTAGTTTTTTCAGCATAATTGCCTAGCGAATAAGGGCAGCAGATGAGCACACCGCACAAATGAGATTAATTTCGGCGTCTCAGTGCCGTTAATTCAAAACCCTGATAACTCAAGCACCGACGGCAATTGGGGATTAAAAGAAGACCGTACGTTTTATCTAAATTTCCATCCTTTACCAGAAAGAATTGGTTGAAAGCCCGCCCGCCGGAGCGGGAGAAATTAAAATCAGAGTATTCATTACTCCAATCCTCGGACTTAAGGGTAGAGGTCGCTCTCAAACTGTCAACTGTCAATTGTCAACTGTCAACTGTTGAAACCGGAATTTCAATCCAGAATTCTGCTCCTTGTCCGGGCGCTGAGATGCACCGCAGACTTCCCTTATGTTTTTCTACCACAATCTGATGGCTGATGGACAATCCCAAACCTGTTCCAGACCCAACCGGTTTCGTGGTAAAAAAGGGGTCAAACAGGCGCTTGCTAACGTCTTCGGTCATTCCAGGGCCGCTGTCGGCGATGCAAATGACCACGCGATCGCACTCGCCGACATTGCTTTTACTATTGTTCAACCCAGCTTTTTTCATTTCAGTACGAATCACGATCGTCCGGGGTTGTTTGCGGTTTTCCACAGCGTCAATTGCATTGCTGATAATATTAAAAAACACCTGATTTAACTGCCCCGCACAACAGTAAATTTTCGATATAGTTCCGTAGTCTTTAATGATTTCAATTCGTTTTTCTTGAGTGTCGTGGTGCAATCGATGCTGCACAATTAACAGCGTACTCTCAATTCCTTCGTGAAGGTCTGCCAACTTTATTTCTGATTGATCTAATCGCGCAAAATTCCTCAGCGACAATACAATATCACTAATTCTTTCTACTCCTACTTTCATAGAATTTAGCATTTTTGGCAAGTCTTCCTTGAGGAAATCAAACTCTATTTGCTTCAGTGTTTCGGTAATTTGCTGAGCAGGAGACGGGTAATAGTGCTGGTAGAGATTCAAAAGTTCTATTAAGTCGTTAAAATAGATGTTGGTGTGAGAAATATTGCCGTTAATAAAATTTGCAGGATTGTTGATTTCATGGGCGATACCAGCCACCATCTGCCCGAGGCTAGACATTTTTTCTGATTGAATTAATTGGATTTGAGTATGTTGGAGTTGTTCGTAGGCTTCTTGCAATTGAGTTGCTTGTTTTCTCAATTGAGATTCCGAAGCTTGGAGTGCTGCTGCGGAAATTTTGCGGTTAGTAATATTTTCAATCATCCCTAAGTTGTAAATAGCTTTTCCTTCCCCGTCTCGGATCAAAGTAGCTGTCACATTTACCCAAACAGTTTTACCTGTAGCCGAAATATGGCGAATTTCGATTTGATAGCTCGGAATTTCTCCCCGATTGAGAGCGGCAGCAGCTTCGAGATTGTTTTGACGATCTTCGGGATGCCCAATTTCTATGAATGTTGTACTCAGCAATTCTGCTGCTGTATATCCCAGCATTTCGCAGTAAGTTTTATTGACTCGCACCAACTGGCGATCGTCTAAATTGGCTAAATAGATACCGATGGGTGCATCTTCAAATATTTTGCGAAATAGTTCCTCGCTGGCCCGGACTTTAGCTTCAAGTGAAAGCCGATCGGTGATGTCTTCCAAAGTACATAAAATGCCGACGACATTGCCGTAGTTGTCGTGCAAAGGTATTTTATTTGTATCCATCCAGCGCTGGGTGCCGTCGGCTTGCATTTGAGGTTCAATAATGTGATATTCAGCGGTATTTTTTGCCATGATCCGGCAATCGCAATCTCGGAAAAATTTTGTTTCTTCTGGCTTCCAGGGCATATCGTAGTCCGTGAGACCGGTGATTTCAGTGGGATGATTTAAACCTGCGATTGTGGCAAAGTTTTTGTTACCTCCCAAGTAAACTGAATCTAGATCTTTCCAGGCGATTAACTGAGGGATGTTGTCGATCACCAACCACAGCATTTTTTTGGATTTTTGCAAAGCTTCTGTGCGTTCTAGGACGCGCTTTTCTAGTTCTTGATTGGCTTGTTCCAGGGCAACTTTTGACTCGCTGAGGGCGATTTCTGCTACCTTGCGATCGCTAATATCGATTGTCACCCCTTCCCAAAGTATCTCGCCGCCCGGTTGCAGTTCGGGGCGAGCAATGGCGCGAATCCATTTCAGTTTTCCCGATCGCGTAACGATCCGCCCTTCATATTTCCAAGGTTGTAAATTTTTCCCGCAAATTGTGAGTGACTCTTGCATCGGTTGTAGGTCTTCTGAATGCACCAACGACCACATTGAATTTGAGTTTTTTTGAACTTTTTCTGGAGTTAATTCATAGAGTTCCCAACAGCCGGGACTGACATAAATGAATTCATTGGTACCGTCGAGATGCTGCAAGTATTGATAAATCATTCCCGGCAGGTTGCCGGCCATTTTTTGGAATCGGGCTTCGCTTTGTCGCAGTGCTGATTCGGCAAGTTTGCGATCGCTAATGTCGATCAACAAACCATCCCAAATAATGTCACCTTTTTCGCTCAGTTCGGGTCTGGAAGCCCCGCTAACCCACTTGATGCGATCGCCCGGTAACACTAATCTGCCTTCCCACCGCCAAGGATCTAAAGTTTTAGCTGAGATGGCCAGAGTTTCGTGGAAGTTTTGTGCATCCTCTGGGTGAATCATTTCGATCGCAGGAATAGCTGACTTTTGCAGCACCTCTGGTTCTAATTCGTAGAGTTCGCGACAGCCAGAACTGATGTAGGGGAATGACACAGCGCCGTCGGCTGCTAGCTGAAATTGATAAATCATTCCCGGAACGTTGGCGGCTAGTTTTTGCAACCTCGCTTCGCTTTGGCGGAGTGCGGTTTCTGCTTCTACGCGATCGGTAATATCATAAAATGACGATAAAATTGATGCTTCGCCCTTAAAATTAATCGCTCGCATCGACATCTTTGCCCAAAAGCAACTGCCATTTGCTTTCTTGAGGCAGATTTGATCGCTGTCGCTAAAGCCGTGTTTTTTGACTGATTCTAGCAATTGATGGCGATCGCCCGCATTAGCATAAAAGTCGATCTTTTTGCTAGCGATCAGCTTGTCTGAACTCAAACCGAAAGTTTCTCCGAGGGCAGAATTTGCGTACAAAATTGTGCTGTCTGAGCGGCGCGTAATGATCGTAGGAATGGGAGTCGCAGTAGCGATCGCCCGCAATCTTTCTTCGCTTTCTTGCAGGGCTGTTTCGGCTGCGACTCTTTGGGTAATATCGTTCTGAACTCCGATAAAATGAGTGAGGTTTCCGTCGCCATCGAGGACGGGGGAAACAGTTAATTCGTTCCAAAAAGGTGTTTTATCCTTGCGGTAATTCTTGAGAATTACCTTAACTTCTGTTCCCGATCGCAAACTGCTGCGGAGTCTGTCTAATTCGGCGCGATCGGTATCCGGGCCTTGCAAAAACCGGCAGTTGTGTCCAATGACTTCTTCCCGGGTGTAGCCAGTCAGTTTCTCAAAAGCAGGATTGCAATATATAATAGGTCTGTCGAGCCTGCCAGCATCTGCGATCAGGATGCTGTTGCTCGACGCTGCGATCGCCCTTTCTAGGAGAGACAGGTGGAAAGAGTCTGTTGTCATCGGTGGCAATACACACACTCCGAGGGAGCGGACATGAAAATAAAAAAAATATAAATAGCTTCAGGCATTCTTATTTTATTATCTTATTTTTAATTTAGCCTAACAAACTCAGGAGCTCCAAAAAGCCGACGGGGAAATTAAGAGCGGGCGAATCAAACAGCGGGCGAATCAAAGAGCGGGCGAATGGATGAGTCCGAGCGGGCGAATCGGGAACAGCGAATCGATCGGGAACAGCGAATCGATCGGGAACAGGAACAGCGGGCGAATGGAATTCGCGCCTATACAAACAAAACCCGCCTCCGCGGGTTGAAGAGCGGGCGAATGGAATTCGCGCCTATACAAGAATACGCTTGGGTTAACGTTTTTTTATCATTGCGAGCGTCCCGAGTATTGCAATCGCAGCCTATACAAACGAAGTCCGCCTCCGAGGTGTCAAGAAAATAACATAATTTTAACCGTACGTCCGATCTTCAACCCGCGGAGGCGGGTTTCGTCTGTGTAGACGCGGTTTCAACCGCCGTCCGATCGCCAATCGCCAATCAAAAATCGAAAATCGAAAATCGAATAATCAATCTAGATTGACAAGGCAAGGCTAGAACCCTGAGCAGTTTTGGTGACTTCTATCCTGGCTTGAAAAGCTTCTTTGAGGTGCGGCATATGGGTAACGGTGAGGATGCAGGCGAAGTCAGAGGCGATCGCATTAATGGCAGCAATTAGGCGATCGCACCCTTCCGCATCCTGAGTCCCAAACCCCTCATCAATAATCAACATTTGCAAAGCCGTACCCGCCCGCTGAGACAGCAATCTCGCCAGCGCCAGCCGAATCGCAAAATTAATCCGAAAAGCTTCGCCACCCGAGTAAGTTTCATAGGGACGAGTACCGCGAGCATCAGCAATGAGAATGTCTAAAGTGTCAATCAATTTAGTTGCTTTTTTAGAAGCAGCCGCCCGCTGAGTAATAAATTGTACGTGCAACTGATTCGCGCTCAATCTCGACAATATCTGATTGGTTTCAGCTTCCAGTTGAGGCAAAACATTTTCAATCATCAAAGCTTGAATCCCGTTCTTGCCAAAGGCTTGACCCAACTCTTGATAAACTTTGTATTGGCGTTTAGCAACCTGCATTTGCTCTTTTTGAGCGACTAACTGAACTTGCAAATCTTCTAGATTTTGCTGCTGTTGTTGGAGGCGTCCGAGACTTCCCAAATGTTGGTCTAGCTGCTGGCGGCGGCGGCCCATTTGTTGTTCGATCGCACTTATTTGAGCAGTCGGATCGGGATGTTCTTGCAACTGCTGGTTCATCGCTGAACTTTGAGCGGTGACAGCTTGCAAATCGCGATCGCGCACGGCGATCGAACTGGCGATTTCATTAACCCGCTGCTGCACTTGCGGGAATTGCTGAGTTGCCGATCGCAATTTTTCAGCACGGGCGATCCAAAACTGCGTTTTACGCATTTCGCTACGGACGTGTTCGTGCTGTTCCAAGTTATAGCCAACTTCCGCGATATATCTATTTAAAGACAGAATTTGCTGCTGAATTTCCGAGCTATTTTTTTGCTGTTCAAACTGTTGCTGTACGGCGGCTAATTGAGTTTGCAAATCCGGGCGGCGGCTGTTAATTTTATTAAGTTTCTGCTGAGCGTCTTTGATTTGAGCTTGCTTAATTTCCGCCCAGCGCAAACGCTTTTCATCGCTGCGGGCGAGGGAGTGGCTGCGATCGCTATAATTGAGCTGTTGCAGTTGCTGTTCAATTTGCTGAAGTTCCCTCAAATCATCAGATCCATACTCGCCAGTACGCAACAACCGCTCGATTTGGGCAGCATCTTGACGCATACTTTGCAGTCGAGTTTCATCTTGGCCCAGGCCATCCAATTGAGCTTGCAAATGGCTGCGGCGTTCCCGCAATTCTTGGTAAGGCGCTAATTCCTGTTCTAGTTCGCGGTATTCGTGTCTGAGGACTTGAATTTCGCGCTCGGAAACTGCCAACTGTTCGCGGACAACCCACAGTTGATTCCAGATTTCTTGCTGTTGGGAGTGGTGCTTGGTGACTACCAAATTCCAGTAGTGTTCGTCTAAAGGTCGATCGCACAAAGGACAGGCGCCAAAACCCGAATCGCGCACAATTAAAGGCGAATTCGCTTCCTGAGTTTCCCCAAACTGGGCAGCTTTACCTTCCCCCGCGCTAGTTTCTGCTTCATTTTTCCGCAACAGTTGGAGTTTTTGGTCAATTTCCGCGAGTCGGGTTTGATAGTCGCGGCTTTTAGCTTGCAGATTTTCTAGAAAGCTGTGCCTTTCTTGGCCTTTTTCGCGGACTCGTTCCTGATAAACTCGCTTGTTTTCCAACTGGACAATTTGATGGGCGATGGCCGAGATTTCCTGCTGCAATTTCGGCTGTCGCTGCTGTTGCTGAACTTGCACCTGTCGGTTGATTTCGGCTAAGCGGGCGGTTAAACCGGCATGGGCGCGATCGAGCTTAGTTTGCGCCTGCTGCTGCTGTTGGAGTAGCGGCGAAACTTGCAGTTGCAGTTGTTCTAGTTCGTTAAGGCGCGATCGGGCTGCTTGCAACTGTGCGAGTCCTTTGTCAACCTCCGGCTGCTGCTTGAGAACATCTAGAACATCTTTTTCATCTTGTTCTAAGACATCTAATTGAGCTTGCAACTGCTGAATTTTGTTTTGCAAAAGGCTCAATTCTTGCCGTTGCTGTTCTTGCAAGTTTTGGCGCTGATTTTGCGCTTGTTGGTGAGCTTTGAATTTTCCAGCCTGCGTCTCTTCTGTGGATTGTAAACTCTGAAAATAGGCAATTCCTGCTGTTATCTCATTTTCTTGGGCGAGCAGGGCTTGCAGCTCGTGTTGCTGCCGCTTGGCGGCTGCGAGTTCTTGCTGCAAGCGACGGCATTCTTGAGAGATATTATAGTGTTGTTGCTGGTGGCCGGCGAGGAGTTTTTGCCAAGTTTGGCGGTTGTGGTGCTGGAGTTGCAGTTGCTGCAAATGTGCTGTGTCGGCTTGCTGCTGCGAAGAGAGCAAATCGGTTGCTTGCTGCAATTGAATTTGTTCGGATGCGATCGCTTCTTTTTGTTGCAGTTGCTCTTGGGTTGTCTGCAAGCCGTGTTTTAGGACTTCGACTTTGGCTTTAAAATCTCTGGCTTTTTCCTTGGCTTGTTCGGATAAAGTGTCGTATCGATCGAGTTTGAGGAGGTTGGCTAAAACTTGCTTGCGCTCGATCGGCTTTTTGAGCATAAACTCATCAGCACGCCCCTGCCGCAAATAAGCCGAGTTAATAAAAGTATCGTAATCTAGCTTGATATGTTCGAGAATTTTCTGCTGAGTATTTCTCAGCCCCTTGTCAGTGAGAGTGCGAAAACTGAGTCCATCCTGAGTTTCGGCGCAATTCAAGCTAACTTGAAATTCCAAACTTCCCGATTGTCCGCGCCGGCGGTTGCGAATCACCCGGTAGATTTGGCCGCCCGTAGAGAAAGTGAAATCAACTCGGACATCAATTTCGCCGATATGGATGATATCGTCTTCTGTATCGCTGCGACAACTGCCCCAAAGCGACCAGGCGATCGCCTCTAGGAGAGAAGATTTACCAGCACCGTTAGGCCCGCAAATGCAAGCAGTGTGAAGTCCGCGAAAGTCTAAAGCAGCTTCGCGATAGCTGAGAAAATTTTTGAGTGTAAGTTGTATAGGAATCATTTAAGGCCATCGCGCCATACAATCTATTTATAAATAACACTATTTGTACGCTGTTGGCTAGTTATTCAATCCAGATCCAGCACAATTGTCAGTGTATCTGCAATTTCTTCCATAATTGTTTCCGAAAGGCTTCCGAGTTGTCGGACAAATCTTTGTTGGGAAACGGAACGGACTTGAAAAGTGTCGGCGGCTGAGAGTTTAGCCAAGCCATTTTCGCTACTTGGTTCTAGTCGAACCATCCAATTTCTCTCTGTATATCGTTCTTTCCAGTCAGTGATGGGGACAATCACTTCAAGCAGCAAAATTCCCACCGTCTCATCGCTGACAATAACTGCGGGACGGGTTTTGCCGATTTCTGCACCAACAGTAGGTTCAAGTGTAACCAGCCAGATTTCGCCTCTACGCATTAGTTTTTATCCCAGCGTTCAGGTATTCTTCCTCGGATTCAAAATATGGTTCGCTGTCTGGCGACCACAAATCATGTAAAGCACCTCCCGGCATATAATCCTTGACTGCTGCTTCTGCTGCGGCTCTGAGTTGGCGCTTTTTCTCGGCTTTGCGCTGGGCTTTTTGTTCTATGTCGTCGCGCATCATCCGCGAAGCTGTTTCGATGATTTCTAGGCGTTCTTCTGCTGTCAGATTTTTGAGTGCTGCTAAGATTTCTGTTTTGGTCACGGTTTTTTTGGGTGGTGGGTAAGAAAGTGCGATCCAACCATCATTATATCTTTGAGGAAAATCCATATCGGCGATCGCACTTCAATTTTCACCTCATCCTGCGAATTTCCGTGTCCTCCGAATAGCTAGGGTATGAAAAAAATAAGTTAAAAATCCCCAAGCTTTGTCGATACTGGTTTCTATGACTGGCATATTTAGCCTTTCATACCGTAAATCAGCAACGCCCGCAATAGTTCGTTGCTGGACGAAAGGCTCGATCGGATTTGTCAAACCACTGTTCTTGGGTATGATAGCGTTCTCGCTGGTAGACTTCCAAGGCACTCCAGTTTTCCTTTTCCCTAGGTAAGAATGTGCCGCGTTCGAGAATTAAGATCTTTTTACCGCTAGGAGCCAGATGATGTGCCAGCGTTCCACCGCCTGCACCAGTGCCGATAATGATAACATCGTAATGTTGGTTAAGCATGGTTTTCATCTCTATTGTTCTTGATAGTTCCACAACAAACCACCATCAACGACTACTGTCGAACCAGTGATATACCGAGCGTCATCTGAAGCTAGAAAAGCAACTACCGCCGCAATATCATCTGGTTTTCCAAATCGACCTAATGGAATATTTTTAAGCAAAGGTTGCAATTGAGCGGGGTTATTTAGTAGCTGTTGATTGATTGGCGTTTCGATCGCACCTGGAGCCACATTATTGATAGTAATACCCAATCTTCCCAGCTCTACCGCCAGATTTCGCATCATCATTTTCACGGCACCTTTACTAGCACAGTAAGTAGTGAAGTGTGGAAATGGTAATTCTTCATGAACGGAACTAATATTAATAATACTGGCGCGATTTTTGCCCGCATCGATTTGATGTTTGACGAAAGACTGTGTAGCAAAGAAAACTCCTTTGAAATTGATATTCATAACCGCATCAAAATCTTGCTCTGTTATATCCCAAAAGTCAGAATGTTTTTCAATCCCAGCATTATTAACCAAAATATCGATCGTGCCAAAATGTTCGATACTTTCAGCAACTAAACGCCGTACATCATCAACCATTCCCAAATCTGCACCGATACTATAACCCCGATCTCGATCGCAAAATCCATCAGCCATCAAGCAATTACCGCCGATCTCATTAATTGCCTTCAGCGTTTGTTCCGCGCCTTCAGGATTGGAACGATAATTGACAACAACTTTCGCGCCTTCCTGTGCCAATCGAATTGCAATACCTTGACCGATACCGCCACTACTACCAGTGACTAAAGCAACTTTTTCATTCAGTTTCATCATTTTTATTGTGAATTGATAGTTTGACAACAAATCTGATTAATACAATCAGTAGTATGATTCGGACAAAGCTTACTGCAAATAGACCTTTCTACCTTCCGCTCCCCACTTCGTAAAAGCTGGTCAAGCTGCAATAAATTTCATTGCCACCCCATTCATGCAATAGCGTTTACCCGTCGGTTTGGGGCCATCTGCAAAGACATGCCCCAAATGTCCGCCACAGCGACGACAATGTACCTCAGTTCGAGTCATTGCAAAAGCTCGATCGATCGTCGTTCCAATAGCACCCTCGATCGGGGCATAAAAGCTCGGCCAACCCGTACCACTGTTATATTTAGTAGTAGAGGTAAATAGTGGCAAATTGCAGCCAGCACAGGCAAAAGTGCCGTTACCATGCTCCAAATCCAGGGGGCTACTACCCGCACGTTCGGTGCCATGCTGACGCAACACTTCAAATTGAGCTGGTGTCAAAATCTTCCGCCATTCTTGCTCTGTTTTCATAATTTCAAACTGATGATTTTCAGCTATTTTTATGGTTTTTCCTTGAACTTTGTTCGGTAAATAATCCGACAACCAAATCGAACCGATCGTCGCAATTCCAGCAGATAAAAAATAACGTTTTTTCATAGGATTAATCTACAGATCGAGAACTACCCTTGCCGTTTTGGGATGAGAAATACAGATGAGTACCGAACCTCGCTCTACAGTCGCACTTGGTTGTTCTTGATACTCCACTTCTCCTTCAGCAATCTTGCACGTACAGGTACCGCAAATCCCTGCACGACAGCTATATTCAGGTCGCAGACCATTTGCTTCGGCAAACTCTAAAATCGTCCCATCGGCAGGATTCCAAGTATGAGTTCGACCAGATTTACTGAAGACAATTTCTTTAGTATTGCTAGTTGCTGTGGTTACAGATTCACCCGCTTTTGCTGGTTTTGGCATTGCCTTGGCAAAGGATTCAAACATTACTCGCTCGTCTGCTACCCCCCACGTTCTCAATCCATTTCTAATCGCATCCATAAATGATGCCGAGCCACACAGAAAGTAATCTGCTTCAGTGGAACCACACAATTGCTGCATTTCTGGTGCCACTATATTTTGAATCAGAGCAGCATCGACATATCCACGCTGGTGATAATGTCCGATATCTGTTGCCATCGGTTGGCTATAGCAGTAGATAATATGTAAATTAGAATGACTGGCAGCGAGGGCATTAATTTCATCGCGAAAAGCATGATTTTGGCTATCTCTAGCACCATGTAAAAACCAAATGTGTCGCAATGGATTTAGTTGCATCGCCGCTTTTGCCATACTAATCATCGGCGTAATTCCCACACCATTACTAATTAAGATCGCAGGTTGGGGATGGTGAAGATTGAGTACGAATTTGCCAGCCGGAGGTTTTACCCAAATTATCGAATCTTCTTGGATGCGATCGTGCATAAAATTAGAAGCAATTCCTGGAGGTAGATCGGTACCGACTGGTGCAATTTCTCGCTTAATCGACAGGCGATAATAAAGTGGAGATTGATGATAATCGGATAGAGAATAAGTGCGGATTACTGGCTCGGCTCGCTCTGGCAAATCGAGTTTTATCGTCAGAAATTGTCCCGGCATAAAAGCCGGAATCGGCTCGTTATCTTCAGGATGTAAATAGAAAGATGTAATATTATCGCTTTCGCTTACTTTCCGCATGACGATAAATTTTCGCCAATCATGCCATCCCGAATTTAATGATTCTCGATCGCCTAAATCGTTAGACTCAATTTCATTATCTTTATTACGCTTACCCGAACTCAAACCGATCGCCGCACCGATAACAGAACTCGCTAACGAGGTGTAGACAACTAGCTTACTTGCAGATTCGGGAGTTGTCTGCTTTGGAGATTTGAGTAATTCTAAGGCAAGTCCAGCAGGAATTGTGACTAAACTGCCTAGAAAGATACCAGCAGCGATCGATCTAATAATGGGATTGGAAATTTTTTGTATATTTTCTAGCATTTTCTAATTCCTCGTTGGTATAGCTTCTTTCCAATAGAATCAAATTAATGGGCAAATATTTGACTGAATTCTATTTTGGTTATAGATATTACTTGTTGGCATCAACGATCTTCAGAGCAGGTTTATCCAAGTTTTCATGGCAGTAAATTTTGCTAAAATATAGATAGTGGGCAACAGCTCCCGCTCGTCGGAAAACCCGATGATTTTGGTTAAGATAATGCCCACCATCCAGTTCGATCGAGAGATTAAGAATACTAAATTCTAGAATCGATCGCAGAGGATATTACTTAACTTCACTGGGATTGAACCTAGCAATTTTGCCTTTTTTGACTGCCACAACCACATCGTAAACAGTACAGAGTGAGAGTGTAGTGTCATTGTTTTTACTGTAAAGATTAACTACCATGCCCGCACCACCTGGTTGCACGCCAATTGGACTGAGATCTTTGGGATATAGTTTGCGGAGTAAGTCTCCACTACCTGGTTTACCTTTAACCGCTGTAATTTGGTCGATCTTTTCTTGCGTAGTTTCAGTTTGAGCGATCTTAACTTCTTGGGCAGATGCTTGGAGAGAATTAGGAGCGAATGATTGGAAGGGAACGGTGGCGATGGCGATCGTACCCAGAGCGATTGTTGTCAGCAGAAAAGAAGTAGCTTTCATGTTGTAAATCCTAGAATTGGGTTGTAAAAATTAGAAGTGAAGTCGAGTATAAAGATCGACTATTTTGGGATCGATGGTGCAGACTGAGGTTGTACCAGACAGGTTTGTTTGTCACATTCATATTTGTATAGCGATTCTACATAGGGCTTTTGCCAACTCAGCGGAATTTCCAACAAATCTCGCGTGCCAGTAAACCCCTGACCGATAAATAATAGTAGTGCCAAGCAGTTGAGAATGATATGGACGTTGCGCCAACGATTGCTGCGATCGCGATAAATATCTTGAATAATCGCTAATGAAAAAATCATTAACATCGCAGCAACGATCCCATAGTAATAATGGGAGACATACCATTCAGATTCGCGTCGATAGATCTCTGGTTGAGAACCGATCACTACTAAGCCCATTCCCGTTAATGTGGCAAATATGCCCAGCCAAATCTTTTCGCTCGATCGATATAAAAAGAACAGCGCTCCGCTAGTGGCGACGAACATCATCAGGATAAATACCACCCGAAATGGTTCTTTAATCCAAGCTTGTTGTTCGAGTATTTTTGAGAAGATCGGATGTGCCAGTCCAATTAAGGACAGCACTACAACCGAGCCGCTCAGCCATCGACCCAAATCTACGTGCTCTTTGCCTACAACTCCAGGAATTTGACTTTTCCCACCAGTTGCCACAGCTAGCCGTCGTTGGCGGGTTTGCCATGCCATTCTCACTACCATGCCGATGAGGGGGAAAACTACGGCAACGGCGAAAAAAGGATGCAATAGCAAGAATAGATCGTTGGCATTCATAAAAATAAATCCACAGCAGAAGATCGACTATTAACGTCAGTTAGCAGTTCGTTTTCGACTGGCGGACTGGGGAACATAGATGCTCCCAAAATCCCAACTTCTCACTCGAAAAATGCTACTAGCAACTTGGGTTATTAGTATCATCGCAATGGTTTTTTAAGCACGCCTGAAATGAACTTAATAATTTCCTGAATTTTTGGGTATAGATCTTTCAGCCGATTCTCAGCTAATTCTCAGTAACTGTCACGACACGTCAATTCACTGACATCTAACATCTAATCCTCGTCACGATCTAAGATTGCATCAGCCAGCGTCTTTGCCGCCTTACCCTGCAAGGCATCACCGTGCCGGTAGTGCCCTGAAGGAAAGGATCGACAGAATAAAACTGAATTCAAATAAAAGTAGACATTTAGAGTTGTAAATTATCATTGTAATGATGTACAAAGCGCCAAATTGCAGCAATATGATTTTCTAATTTTTTAGAGAAGGCTAAGCTCTTTCTTACCAACCCTTGATACTCGTTGTCGAATAGTACAGTTGAAGCGCTCGATATAGCTAGTAAAACCACTATCTTTATCTACACGGCGTGATGACGTTTGCTGGGCAATACAGAATCATAAGCACAAAGCGTGATCGGTATAAAATACTGCACATTGACGGTACACTGGTGGCATTGAATTCCATAAAGATTGAGCCGATACTGCGCTACGATCTCCAATATGTACACCAACAATTTCCCTAGTCTGGGCATCCAATGCCAGCCAGACACACTGCTGATTTCCTTTACTATCAACGAATGACCATAACTCATCCATCTGAACATTCAAGCGCTTTTTTTCTTTGGGAGTCACTTCCACTTGCTTCTTAACAGCAGCCGCT